>CAZGCG010000001.1:0-22781 GCA_964524205.1 uncultured Sphingobacterium sp.
GCCGGCAACTAAAGACGAACTTATTGATTACGCGATTCGTTCGGGCGCGCCATTAGAGGTTATAGAAAATCTTCAGGCTTTGGAAGATGATGGTGAGCCTTATGAGAATATCGAAGAGATATGGCCGGATTATCCCACTAAAGATGATTTCTTCTTTAATGAAGATGAATATTAAAAAATGAGCCCTGTAATTCAGGGCTTTTTTTATGCTTCATTTCAGTATAATTTCCCGCTATTCAATTGAGTTTGGATTTGGTACAGTTTTAGTGTTATAAGTTCAGAATTATTCACTAAAACTTAAAACTATGGGAAATTTACTTTATCTGATTGCTGTTATTTTGATCATCCTTTGGATTTTCGGCGCTTTTGTCTCTCCAGTTGGAGGTAATCTTATACACGTGCTTTTAGTAATCGCAATTGTTGCGATATTATTACGCGTAATCAGGGGAGGCTCTATATAATCAGTCTTAAGCTTGTGCCTGTTCTGATAAGAACAGGCGCAACTTAAAATCCCGGATTCAAATAGATTTCGGCTAACTTAATATCTTCAGGGAAAGTGATTTTAAAGTTTCTTTGTTCCCCTTCAATCAGGTTGATCTTGATTCCTGAACGTTCTGCAACGGAAGCATCATCAGTAAATTCATTTCTAAATTCCTGTTTATAGGCTTTTTTCAGAATATCAGAACTAAAGGTCTGTGGAGTTTGTATGAGATATATTTCTTCCCTATTAAGAGGAATCGAATATTTTCCGGTTTGCTGCCTTACAGAGTCCCGGCTTTTTATAGCGGCAACAGCATTTCCCGATAACTCAGCCTCCTGAAATGAACGATCAATTAGCTGGCAGCTTAAGAGTGGCCTCACAGCATCATGAATAGCGATGATAGCTTTTGACTTTATTGCTTTTATTCCATTTTTAACAGAATCAAAACGATGGGTTCCTCCTTTTACGAGAAGGTGCGGGATGGAAAAATTATGCAATACGCAGAGGTTTTCCCAATATTGATGGAAATCGACATTCAGTACAACAATAATTTCAGGATTGTAGTCAGACTTATAGAAAGTTTCTATTGTATGCATTAAAACAGGACGGCCTCTTAGCAGCATGAACTGTTTTGGTATTTCCGAAAGCATTCTGGAACCGGAACCTCCACCAACAATGATTGCAAAGTATTTCACAGTTCAATATATGAAAACCCCGCCAGAATCAAAACCAGTATTAATTTGATTTTGTAGTACAGGGTTTGAAAAATCTTAGATAATAAGCATTGCATCGCCATAGCTGTAGAAGCGGTATTTCTCTTTTACAGCAACTTCATAAGCCTTCATTACGTTCTCATATCCTCCAAATGCAGCCACCATCATCAATAATGTTGATTCGGGGGTATGAAAGTTAGTAATCATGCAATTTGCTATACTGAAATCATATGGAGGGAAAATGAACTTACTTGTCCAGTCGTTTGCAGCTTTTAATTCTCTCCCTGCTGAAACTGCAGATTCTATTGCGCGCATTGAGGTGGTACCAACAGCACAAACTTTACGTTTTTCGAGAATTGCTTTATTGACAAGATCTGCATCTTTTTGGGTGATGATGAATTGTTCTGAATCCATTTTGTGCTTGGTCAGATCCTCAACTTCCACAGATCTGAATGTTCCTAAACCAACATGAAGGGTAACTTCTGCAAAATCTACTCCCTTAAGTTCAAGACGTTTCATCAATTCGCGGCTGAAATGTAAACCGGCAGTTGGAGCTGCAACAGCGCCTTCGTTTTTCGCAAAAATAGTCTGGTAGCGTTCTTTATCTTCTGCAGTAGCCTTACGTTTGATGTATTTTGGAAGAGGTGTTTCACCCAGAATTTCAATATTTCTGCGGAATTCTTCATCAGTACCATCAAATAAAAATCTGATTGTTCTTCCGCGGGATGTCGTATTATCCACTACTTCAGCCACAAGCAGATCATCATCTCCGAAATATAATTTATTTCCTACTCTGATCTTACGGGCTGGATCAACCAAAACATCCCAAAGACGTAATTCGCGGTTTAATTCACGAAGAAGAAAAACTTCGATGGTAGCACCGGTTTTTTCTTTATTTCCATATAAACGGGCAGGAAATACCTTGGTATTGTTTATGATCATCACATCCTTCTCGTCAAAATATCCTAAAATATCTTTGAATATTTTATGTTCAATTGCTCCGGTTTTCTTGTCTAAGACCATTAGACGCGCTTCATCACGATTTTCTACAGGGTTGTGGGCGATTAAAGAATCAGGTAAATCAAATTTGAACTGAGATAATTTCATAATGATATTTAAAGGATTTAAGGGCGCAAATTTAGCAAAATAAAACTACAAATTTAATGCCTAGTTTGGAGATTTTCTCCTGATATTATATTATCTTATTAAATCATAGCAGAGCTGTAACGTTTTTAGTTAAATTTGGTCTAAACTGATATATGATATTTCTCAAACTTTTAAAGGAGAGCTTCCTCTTTGCATATGAGGCACTTCGTCAGAATAAGCTCAGAACAATCTTATCATTGTTAGGAATAACGATCGGTATCATGACAATTATCGGCGTTTTTTCGGCGGTTGATACACTCAGGAATAATATTCAGAGCAGTGTCGAAAAATTGGGGAGTAACACAATTTATATTCAGAAGTGGCCATGGGTTGGTGGCCCCGATTTTCCCTGGTGGAAGTATATCAGCCGTCCACAGCCCAGCCTGCGTGATTATGATAAGCTGACTGAACGTTTGATGAATGCGGAAGGAATCTCATATGAGGTTAGTGTTGGAAATCGGACCATTAAGTATAAAAATAATAGTATTGAGGGTGCACAGATTGCTGCTGCATCACATGATTATTATAAGGTGTGGAAATTTGATTTTGAATCAGGAAGATATTTTACGGATGCTGAGTCAAAAAGCGGAAGGCCTATCGCTATTATTGGTTATTCGATAGCTGATGGCTTGTTTCCCAATCAGGATCCAATAGGAAAGGTCATAACTGTATTCGGAAGGAAAGTGACTATTATTGGTGTTTTTACGGAAGAGGGTGAAGATATGCTGGGTATTTCTGCTGATAAAACCGTTCTAATTCCTTTGAATTTTGCAAAAGGGGTAATAAAAGTTGAAGATGAACGCTACGGGCCACAAATTACAGTAAAGGGAAGGGAAAATATTTCTGTTAATGAACTTGAAAGTGAATTGAAAGGGACAATGCGTTCCATACACCGGCTTTCTCCGGCAGATGATGATGATTTTTCACTTAATAAAACCACAATATTAACCGCACAGCTTGATCAGCTTTTTGGAATTATAGATTTCGCAGGAGCATTCATCGGAGGATTTTCAATTCTGGTGGGAGGATTTGGAATTGCCAATATTATGTTTGTTTCTGTAAAAGAACGTACAAATATCATCGGAATTCAGAAGTCACTGGGAGCTAAGAATTATTTTATAATGCTTCAGTTCCTGATAGAATCTGTGCTTTTATGTTTAATGGGGGGCTTCATCGGACTGATTATCGTCTTTATTCTGGCATTTGTATCCAAAACATTCTTTGATCTTACAATAGTAGTAGATATTGGCAAGGTTATTTTAACCATTGTTCTTTCAACTGCTATCGGATTAATTTCCGGCTTTATACCAGCCTTCAATGCTTCAAGGCTTGATCCGGTGGAGGCGATAAGGAGTAAGTAGGATTTTTGAGTTGAGAATTGAGAATTGAGAGTGGAGAGTGGAGAGTTGAGAATTGAGACCCGGTAGCTATAGGGTGGAGAACTGAGAAATTCCTATTCCCTATTCCCTATTTCCTATTTCCCATTCCCTATTCCCTCAATTAAAGTTTCCTGCTTTCTTCCAGTAATCTTGCTTTATCGATTGGGACTACGCCTACATGTTCGCAAACGAGTCCTCCTGCAAGGTTGGCTATTTCAGAGGATTTAAATTCATCCAAACCGGCCGCAAGACATAATGCTGCGGTTGCAATTACAGTATCGCCTGCGCCGGATACATCGGCGATATCACGTTTATGCGCAGGAATATGGCGTTGACCCTGATCGGAGCTAATAAAAACACCTTTCTCAGAGAGGGTAAGCATTACTGCTCTGGCTCCAAGTTGCGACTTTAATTTATTAATTGAATTTTCAACCTGACCGGGTTTTGAGGGATTAATTACAGTTTTTAGGCCATCTTCTAACTCTTTTAAATTGGGTTTGAACAGATGGACACCTTTATAGGAATGGAAATTTCGTTTTTTAGGATCTACAACAGTAATTATTCCCCTATGTTCTGCAAGTTTTACCGTTTCAGTGATTAATTTTTCAGTGATCAGGCCCTTATCATAGTCTTCGAAGATGATGGCATCAATCTTTTGTTCTGTCAGAATTTTTTTGATCATGCCAATCATCACTTCTGTTTCTGCTTCAGAGATATTCTCGTCAGTTTCAGCATCTACCCGAACTATTTGCTGATTGTGTGCTATAATTCTGGTTTTAACTGTAGTAGGGCGATTCTTGATCTTCAATATCCCCTGCCCTGAAAGATTTTGATTTTTAAGCAGCGACATAAATTCTGAACCATCTTTATCATCCCCAATAATTGCAAAAATGAATGGCTTGCCACCAAGTGACTGTACATTCAGAGCAACGTTAGCTGCTCCACCAAGCCGGTTTTCTCTATTACTTACTTTTACAACCGGAACTGGTGCCTCAGGCGAGACACGTTCAACCTTGCCCCAGATATAGCTATCCATCATCACGTCTCCAATGATCATAATATTCAATGAGTTGAACTTTTCGAAGATATCTGTCATTGGAGGTATTGAATTTAAAACCGGGTGATTAACCCGGTTTTAAGAGCAAAATATTATTTTAAATCGCCTAAAGCAGCTTTTATGCGTTTCATTGCTTCAATCAGCTTGTCGTTTGCTGCTGCATAAGAAAGTCTGATTGAGTTTGGATCACCGAAAGAATCACCACTTACTGTCGCAACGTGTCCAGTGTTTAACAGATAAAGTGAAAGATCTTCAGCATTTTTGATCACTTCACCATCAGGTGTAGTTTTTCCAAAGAAGGAGCTAACTTCAGGGAAGAAGTAAAACGCGCCTCCTGGAAGATTAACTTTTAGCCCTGGTATATCTTTCAATAAACCATAAACAAGATCACGACGTTCTTTAAATACAGTTCTCATTTCATTGATCGTATCAAGTCCGCCAGCATACGCTGCAATTCCTGCCTTTTGAGTAATTGAACAGGTTCCGGAAGTGATCTGGCTTTGAAGTTTATCGCATGCAGCAGCAATCTCTTTATTGCTTACTGAATAACCGATTCTCCACCCTGTCATTGCATATGCTTTTGACAGTCCGTTGATAATGATTACACGGTCTTTTATTGAAGGGAATTGTGCAATAGATTCATGTGCATTCAGGAAATTGATATGCTCATAGATCTCATCTGATATGATGTAAATATTAGGGTATTTTTCGAAAACCTTCACTAAACCGGCAAGTTCCTCACGGGTATAAACGCTACCTGTAGGGTTGTTTGGTGAGGAAAACATAAATAATTTTGTTTTTGGAGTGATTGCGGACTCAAGTTCCTCAGGAGTAATCTTGAAATCACTCTCCAGTGTGGTATTGATGAATACGGATTCACCTTCTGCCAGCTTTACAAGCTCAGAATACGACACCCAGTAAGGTGTAGGGATGATTACTTCATCGCCTGGATTTACTACACAAAGAATCGCATTAGCAAGTGATTGCTTGGCACCTGTTGAAACTACTATCTGGTCAAAATCATAGTCCAGATTGTTTTCACGTTTAAGTTTTGCTGCAATTTCCTTACGCAGTTCAGGATAACCTGCAACCGGAGTGTAGTAAGAAAAGTTTTTGTCAATAGCCTCTTTGGCTGCTTCTTTAACAAAGTCAGGAGTGTAAAAGTCAGTTTCACCTAAACTCAGACTGATTACGTCTACTCCTTTTGCTGCTAATTCCCGGCCCATTTTTGCCATTTTTATCGTGGCAGACTCGGATAAGTTGTTAATTCGGTTTGATAATGTGCTCATAATTAGCGCAAATATATGAACATGCCCAGCCAATGCAAAAATTAAAGATAAATGAAGCTTATATTTCTAAAATTATAACAATTGCTCTGTTGTATTATATATTTTTGCTCCTAAATACGCTCTGCTTTGCAAACTCAAAAAAAAGTTATTTTAATATCCCTTATCATCGGTGTTTTACTGATGCTTGCAAAGTTTACTGCTTATTTTATTACTTCGTCCAATTCAATTCTAACTGATGCCGCTGAAAGTATAGTCAATATTCTGGCCGGCCTTTTTGCATTTTACAGTATTTATGTAGCTGCTCAGCCCCGTGATTCCAATCATCCTTACGGGCATGGAAAAGTCGAGTTCTTTTCGGTATTCATTGAAGGCAGCTTAATTGTAATTGCCGGAATCCTGATAAGTTTTAAATCGGCCTATAATCTTTTTTATCCTCATGAGATTAGCGATCTTATGGATGGAACATTAATCATAGCCGCAGCAGGAATGATTAATTATGTTTTAGGTTATTATCTGGTTGCTCAAAGCAAGAAGCTCAATTCATTAACGTTATATGCTGACGGAAAACATTTGCAGACTGACGCATATACCAGTGTTGGGATTGTTGCAGGATTGATTCTGATTTATTTAACAGGTCTGACTTATCTTGATAGTATTCTTTCAATATTAGTTGGTTTTTACATTATTTTCAGTGGATATAAACTCGTTCGAAAATCTGTTTCAGGTTTAATGGATGAGTCGGATTTTGATACTGCAGATGAGATCATCGCGATACTTAATGAACACCGTAAAGAATCATGGATCGATATGCATAATCTTCGTACTCAACGCTACGGGCCTGATCTGCATATCGACTGTCATATTACTCTGCCTTATTATTTTAACCTGAGTAAGGTTCATGAGGAAGTTTCTGAAGTAGATAAGCTTGTTAATCATAAAGCTAATTCCAATATGGAATTTTTCATACATGCTGATCCCTGTATGCCTGAATGTTGCTATTATTGCAGAATGCCTGCATGTGAAGTGAGAACAGAGGAAAAACGTGTTGATATACTTTGGACAACCGAAAATGTAACCAGAAATCAAAAACATTTTACGCAGGATGTATAATTTTAATGTTCGGGTTTATGGCCTGCTGATCAATGATCAGAATCAGATTTTACTGAGTGATGAAGAAGAATATGGCTTCAGGTTCTGTAAGTTTCCGGGTGGCGGACTTGAGTATGGAGAAGGTTTGATTGATGCTTTGAAGAGAGAGTTTATTGAAGAGTGTAATGTTGATGTACATGTGATCGAACATTTTTATACTACCGACTTTTTCATTCAGTCGGCATTTAATGATAGTCAGGTAATCTCTGTCTATTATATAGTCAGGCCGATTTCTGAATTACAACTTGATTTTCGGGATGCTCCTTTTGATTTTGGTCAGGAAGGGGATCTTTTGCAGGCTTTCCGATGGAAGGATCTGAATGAAATTGGAACACATGATGTTACTTTTCCAACCGACCAGCGGGTTATAGAATTATTAAAAGAGAAATGGGCGAAAAATCTTTAGTTGAACGTGACAGGGACCTGATCTGGCATCCCTATACACAAATGCAAAATGCAGCACCACCGATACCCATTGTCAGGGGAGAGGGGGTATATCTTATTGCAGAGGATGGTAAAAAGTATATTGATGCCGTTTCGTCCTGGTGGGTTAATATTCACGGACACTCACACCCTTACATCGCACAGAAAGTTGCAGAACAGCTCAATCGCCTGGAACATGTGATCTTCGCAGGATTTACACATCCCGGGGCAATTGAACTTGCTGAGCGTCTTATAGACATTCTTCCATCGGGCCAGTCAAAGGTCTTTTATTCTGATAATGGCTCTACTGCTGTTGAAGTGGCCATGAAAATGTGTTTTCAATACTGGAGTAATTTGGGGAATCCAAAAACCAAAGTCCTGGCCTTCAATAACTCTTACCACGGAGATACTTTTGGTGCAATGGCAGTCAGTTCCAGGAGTGCGTTCACCAGACCGTTTGAAAAACTATTGTTTGATGTTGAATTCATTGATCTTCCTGATGCAGGAAATATTGAACAGCTTAAGGCGCATATTTCAGGGATTTCTTCCGATCTGGCAGCATTTATTTTTGAACCCCTTGTCCAGGGTGCAGGAGGAATGCAAATGTATGAAGCCAGATATTTGGATGAACTGATCCTGCATTGCAGGCAAAATGGAATTTTAACCATTGCTGATGAAGTTATGACTGGTTTTGGCCGTACCGGAAAGCTGTTTGCTTCAGATCATCTTTCAGAACAGGCTGACCTGATGTGTTTTTCAAAAGGCTTGACTGGCGGAACTATGGCATTGGGCTTAACGACTTGTACTTCAGATATATACAATGCTTTTCTTTCTGATGATAAACTGAAGACTTTATTTCATGGGCATTCATTTACAGCCAATCCGGTTGCATGTTCAGCAGCATTGGCCAGCCTAGATCTCTTGTTAGATAAGGAAACACTAAAAAATATTGAAAGAATAACTCAAAGCCATCAAGAATTCCTGAATAAGATAAAGAATCATCCCAGGCTAAAAAACATCCGGCAGACAGGAACTATTCTTGCATTGGAATGGGAGAGTACGGGTGAAACTTCCTATTTTAATAACTTAAGGGATAATCTTTATAACTTTTTTCTGGATAAGGGTATTATTCTTCGTCCGCTTGGTAATATCGTATATGTGTTACCACCTTACTGTATTAATACGGAACAACTGAACTATGTTTATTTAAAAATTGAAGAGGCATTGGAGCGATTTTAAGTCCCCTCACATTTTAATAAGAATTGGTTTAGAGGAGAATTAAATTGTTAATATTCGAGGTATTGTCTGTAAACCTCCTGCATATAAGCTTTTCCATTGCTTATAAGAACAGAATCAGAATTTAAAGGATTTTTTTTCAGAATAACGTTCTTTCCAATGTTATCAAAAGAAATAATCTGCTCATTATTTGCAAAGCCAAATCCATTATCCCAGTTGAAAAAGGCGAACTCAGCTGTGCCCGGATTCAGCAGATCCTTACTCCAGACAAAGCGTTTTGGGTCAATTTTTAATTGATTAAGTAAAGTTGCTGCAAGATCTGTTTGGTTTCCGATTTTATTGATCCTGGTTCCTTTGAATTCCGGCTTAATCACTTCCCCAAAGAAAAGAAGAGGAATTCGGTAACGTTCCGGATCATGTTCTGTCAGATTGCCCGGAATACGGTGTCCATGGTCGGCAATTATCACAAAAAGTGTGTTTTTATACCAGCTTTTTTGTTTTGCTTCATTAAGGTAAGCACCTAAACAGGAATCAGTATAAAATGTCGTGCTTCTGAATTTTGAATCAATATCATCACCCTTGAAATGAGGCTCTGCAGGCAGTTCAAATGGTTCATGATTGGTTAACGTAAGGATGGTTGAGAAAAAGGGTTGCTTAGCATGATCCAGCTCGCTAAGGTTTTTTGAGAAAACTTTATCATCGTAAGTGCCCCATTTTGAATTCATGTCTTTTTTATCAAATGAGTGTTGGTCTACCATTCTTTGATACCCATGACTCAGTATGTAAGATTTCATATTAAAGAATTCACTCTCACCTCCATAATAAAAAGAGCTCGAATAACCATTTTGAATCAGATCCTGAGAAATTGCCGGCAGCCTTTCTTGTTTGTCATTCTGTTTCATGATGCTTCGGATAGCCTGAGATGGAAAGGCGCTTAATGTTGCAACCACTCCCTTGTCTGTTCTGCCTGATGCAGCATAAATATTCTCAAACAGTATGCCTTCGGATACCAGTTTTTTAAAATTCGGACTAACACCTTTTTCACCTCTAAGATCTTCGACCAATCTTGCGGTAAAGCTTTCGAGTATGATTAATACAATATTCGGGCGATCAGAATCGATTACCTGAGTTGTGGGTTCAGCGGGTTTTTTGAAAAGGCCGGAGACAATCTTCTTCGCTTCTTCCTTACTGTAATAATTATATGGATTCTCATTCCCGAATTTATTATTCAGAATGTCCTGAATTAGATTCCACTCTGTATTTACAGCAGCATGATTCAAAACAGGTTCTGATGAAAAATAAGACATACTCTGGTTAATTGGTGAAAGCTGCCATCCACCCCTTATTGCGAGGAATAATGTGCTTAACAACAAAACACTTAGCGATACCTTGTTAACCAGGGACTTAGTACGGTCGGCAATTTGATACAAAATGACCTTATTACTGAGGAAAACAGAAAAAATCATGTAAGCAAATAAGACGCTGAACATAGGAATGACCGGAGAAGAAGACGTTGATGCAATTGCTTCTTTTGGAGCACTGATCGCCATGTCCAGAGCCCTGAAATTTATTTTGGAGCCCCATTCCCTGTATAGATTTAGATTACTGATTCCAATAGTTGAAAATACAATAACAAAAAACACAACATATGTTTTGGCTATTATTTGGGGGAATTTGACAGAGGGTATAAAAAGTAAAGCGATATAAACAATGGCAGGGATTGCAGAGATATAGGCAGCCATAGAGAAATCAAGCCTCAGCGCATGCCAGAATGTGCTGATGATTTCCCTGATTCCCAAATATGAAATTCTTTCTGAATAATAAATTAGAAATATAAGTCTCTCGAGGAAGAAGAAAATGATCCAGAACAGAAAATACCGTCCAAAAACAATAAAGCTTTTTAACATCAGCGCAAGTTATGAAAAACGCCGAATGTTAAAAAGCTTTAAACTTATTGTTAATTTGACCTAAACAAGGGTTTTATCTTCCACCCTGCATTTGCATTAGCTGGTCTAAAGTAATCTCTTCATAATCTTTGGTCGCACTGAAAGAGCCTGCAGGCACCGGTCCTGCTGTAATTTCTTTTACTAATGCTTTTACGCTCAGGCCATTCATGTAGGAAGTGAATTCTACAGGAAATCCATACTCCTTACCATAAAAGCGGCTTAATGAATTGGGTGTGATCTCCACATCCTTAGTAAACCATGCTTCAGAATTTTGATTGCTTTTCTTCTCATTAACTTCATGTTTTTGAGCAGTATAACCAGCAATTTTTTTTGTTTCAGTACCTGGTTTTACACTTAATTCGGGCATATTGGCTGCCATTCTTTCCTGGTCTGCTGGACTAAAGATGACCGAAAACTTTTTCCCCATCATAGGTATATTCAACAGAAGGCGCTCATATTCCTTGTTGAAATTGATGATGTTAGTACTGCTGTACATTGCAGATTCAGTTTTTAAACTGGATGAGTCTCCTTTAAAGTAAACCTTAATTTCAGTTGGGAAGTTACTGGCCATTGCCTGCATTTGCTCAGGTAATTTCCATTCTACTGTGTAAACAATGGTGCCCTCAGCTATTTTATTACTTTGTGCAAAAGCGCTTGTTCCAATGAGTAACAAAGCGAGATTTAAAATGATTCTTTTCATGTTTAATAATTGATTTGACAAAGAGACTAATAATTCCGGATTTTGTTACTATCGACCGTTTAATAATCCAATTTGCCGCTCCCTTCCTCTATTGTTAAATTGATGTAAATGAAATACATCTGCCTGATCTGTATTTTATTCCAACATTCTTTACATGCTCAAAACAACCCGGGATCCAGATCTAAAGCAATGGGCTCAGCTGGTACGGCATTACAGGATGTATGGTCATTACAGCAAAATAGTGCTGGTGCTGCAAGTATTGAACGCGCAATATTTGCAATGGGATATGAACAGCATTATTTGGATCCTGAGCTAAGTACTCAAAGTGCAGTTTTTGGATTACCCCTTAAGAATCATGTGCTGGGACTTAGCTTTCAACGCTATGGCATTACTGAATACCTGGAACAAACCGCAGGGCTTGCTCTTTCCAGAAGTTTTTCTGTTGACCTTTCGATTTCACTTGCACTTAAATATCATCAGGTCAGTATACCTGTTTATGGTACCGGAAATGCAATTAGTGTGGATGCGGGTGTGCAATATAACCTTAACGATAGGATCCGTCTGGGAAGCTATATCTATAATCCGGGAAGGAGCAGTATTAATGGACTGTCAGGCTCTCACATCCTTTCCGGTATTTCTGTGGGTCTTTCCTACCTGTTAAGCGATAAGGTATTGTTTATAAGCGATTTAAATAAGATGCTTGATTTCGGGATGAATATCAGAATGGGTATTGAATATCAAATTATCAAACGGTTTTATTTGCGCGGTGGTTTAAGTGCAAATCCATTTAAACAAACCGGAGGCTTTGGATTAAAATACAAGAGGTTTTCTCTGGATGCAGCTATATCATCCCACCCCAGACTTGGGTATTCCCCCAATTTATCATTCAATTATGAATTCTGACTACAGAATGGTTTATATGATGATATTGCTTTGCTTAACCCTTAGCAGAACTACTTATTCGCAGGTTCAGAATGATTTTCTGATTGAACAAATACTCGAATCAATGGCTCCTGAACTTTCTGAAGATCATGATTATTCAGAAATCTCAGAACGTTTGAATCATTACATGAGATCACCTCTCAATATAAATCTTGCCAGTAAGGATCAATTGCATGAGTTATTCTTTATTTCACCGGTTCAGGTCGAGTCCTTACTCAGTCACAGGAAAGAAAATGGTCTGTTTATGGATGTTCTGGAGTTACAAAGTGTACCCGGTTTCGATCCTCAGACCATTCGCTGGCTTTTGAATTTTATTTTGGTATTGCCACCCGGAGAGATGGAATCTGTTTCTTTTAAGAAGCTCATAATGAAATCTGAACATGACCTAATGTTTCGTTTCGGACATGTTTTAGAGAAACAATCCGGTTTTTCATCATCCAATTTGGTTGCCGATCGATCTTATTTAGGTTCAGCAATGCGGGTGTATACCCGATACCGGTATAACTATTCGAATGTATTATTTGCATCTCTTAATATGGAGAAAGATGCTGGAGAACCTTTATCATTCAGCAAGGGAAGCAGAGGTTTTGATTTTTATTCAGCAAATATTTCATACAGAGGGAATGGGATAATCAGAAAGTTAATAGCCGGTGATTATGCATTGCAGTTTGGTCAGGGATTGAGTATGTGGGCTGGAGCAGGATTTGGCAAAGGAGCAAACCTGAGTTCAATTGCGAAGCAGGATGTTGGATTAAGACCATATAGTTCAGTAAATGAATCCTTATTCATGCGCGGGATCGCTGGAACATTCAGATTAAAAGCAATTTCATTTACCCCGTTTTATTCAGGAAGAAGAATTGATGCGGGAATGGCAGAATCCGGTTTGGAGGTCAGTTCAATGCAAGTAAGTGGTTTACACCGCACCAGAACCGAGATTCTTAATAAGAATGCTCTTACGCAGCGTGTTTATGGTGTTAATGTTCAGTGTAATTCAGGGGATTTGAGTGCGGGAATAACAGGGTATCGTACCCAATTCAGTATTCCTTTTGGAGAAGGGAAGTCGCTTTATCAGCAATACAATTTCAAGGGTACCATCCTTAACAATGTGAGCATGAATTATAGTTATACTTTTAGGAATTCCTATTTATTCGGGGAGGCAGCTAATAGCCTGAATTCTGGTTTTGCTTTTTTAAATGGCCTGCTCAGTAGTTTAGCTCCGCCCGTGTCTTTGGTATTGCTCTATCGGAATTACGAAAGAAATTATCATTCTTTTTTTAATCAGGGGATGGCAGAAGCATCGAATGCTGTTAATGAACGCGGGTTTTATTCTGGCCTGGCAATTAAGTTTAACCGGCAATGGGAACTTTATACATATTCAGATTTTTTCAGGTTCCCATGGTTGAAATTCCGGGTTGATGGTCCCTCTTCTGGTTATGAAATCTTTGGGCAAATCACTTATACACCCGGAAAACTTTTTAAACTTATTAGCAGATTCAGGCAGAAGATAAGGGAAGAAAATGCCGAAGATTCTGGACCAGGTCTGGATATTGTAGATAAGCAGGATTTAAGGGTCGAAATGACCTATAAGATCAGCAATGATTTTTCTATCAGAAACCGTGCAGAAATTGTTCGTTATCGTAAGGGTACTCAGAACCCGGAATTTGGTTTTTTGAGTTTCCAGGATATTATTTACGACCCCATAGGTTCAAAAATATCAGGTAATTTTCGCTTTGCAATTTTTGAAACCTCAGGTTTCAATACGAGAATCTATTCTTACGAGAATGATGTTTTGTATTCATATTCTGTACCGGCTTATAAGGGGAAAGGGGTCAGATTTTATATCAATGGCAGATATACCATATCACGTGGAACCGATCTCTGGTTACGCTATTCTTTAATCAGTTATGCCAATCAGGAGGTGATTGGAAGTGGAGGGGACCTGATCAATGGGAATAAACGTTCTGATATCAGAGTGCAGCTGCGTTTTCAGTTCTGATTATGTTCTGCAAGGGTGAGGTGCCATTTGTTCGTTTACTGGTTCCGGTGGTACCGGGGATAATTTCCGGAAGATTTTTCGCACATTCTTTCCCGATCGAATGGGGGGGTGAGTTTTGTCTTTTTATCCTTTGTATTTTCCTGTCCCTGCTTTTGGGATATAAACGTTTTTCTCTTTTCAAACGAGCCTGGATTTTCGGTTTGATTATTCATGCTTTCCTATATCTCTTCTGTTTTAGCCTCACAGTATACAGATCAGAGCGGTTTAACCCACTTAGATTCAACCTCTTAAAAGCCGACCTGTTACTAGTCAGGGTTCAGAATGAACCTAGAATGGCCAATGGTAATTTCCGTTTTGAGGGGGAAGTGATAAGAGTATTTAATAAGCAAAATCTTAAACATAGCTGCGGGAAAATATTAATCTCATTGGAAGCAGATTCAATCGGAAAGTTTAGGCCTGATTACGGAGATATTTTGCTCATTCCTGCCGTTTACCATGCTCTGGAACCTCCATATAATCCCGGAGAGTTTGATTATAAGTTATTTATGGAAAACCGGCAAGTTTACTTTCAATCTTATGTTAAAAGGAATCAATTCCTGGTGTTAAGAGGCAATGCAGGTAATCCTGTTATATCATTTGCTCTGTCCTTAAGAAGGAAGCTGATTAATAAATACAATACTTATCTGCCAGATCAGGAAGCGGCAGCTTTGGCTTCAACTCTAATTTTAGGATACCGGGCAGACCTGAATAAGGATGTGATAGAGGCTTATTCAAAGACTGGAACAATGCATATCCTTTCTGTATCAGGAATGCATGTGGGTATCGTTTTTCTGGTATTATCTTTTTTACTCAGGGCAATGGGTAGAAGTAAAGTTCTGATTTTAGTGCGGGTACTGTTAGTTATAACAGCAATCTGGTTTTATTCTCTGATTAGTGGTTTTTCATCGCCGGTTTGCAGGGCTGCATTAATGATCAGCTTTGTGCTCATTGGCAAAGCATTGAATAAAAATCAGAACTCCTATAATTTGATAGCGATATCCGCATTTTTCCTCTTATTGTATTATCCCTATTATCTTTTTGATGTAGGATTTCAGCTTTCCTACCTTGCTGTTTGCGGACTTGTTTATTTCCATCCAAAATTTTACCACATCCTGTATTTTAAAAATAAGTTTATCGATTATGCATGGAGTTACTGTGCCCTTTCTCTTGCTGCTCAATTGGCCACTTTCCCGCTGAGTTTATATTATTTCCATCAATTCCCGCTTTATTTTCTGATCAGTAATCTGCTTATTGTTTTGCCTGTAACTATCATTATGTATGCCGGAATTTTGCTGCTTGCAATTCCATTTATTTTTTTGCTTGTTCCCTTAGGAAAATTTTTAAATGAATTAATCAATCTTACAAATGATATTTTATTCTGGATAGAGAACTTTCCCTTTTCAAGTATTTCGGGAATATGGATCAACGGTCTTCAGCTTGCTCTGCTTTGTATATTGATTCTAACACTGGTGTTTTGGTCGGAATTCAAGCTAAAAATCTTTTTATTTACAGCAATGACTTCAAGTCTGATCCTTTTAATGAGTATTTCCCTGGACCGGATTCTAAATTTTAGCAAAGAAGAACTAATATTTTTCAGCATCCGAAAAAAAGCTGCTATTGCTTATATCCAAAGGTCTAAATGTATTGTTCTTGCAGATTTTGACTCTGCAGACAGAACTTTCTCTTATTCAATAAAGCCGGGACTGGAAAGCAGGGGAGGTTCCGATATCACTTTGCTCAGTATTGATTCTACAGTCAGAACCGATTCATATTGGTCAGATTCTAATTTTATGCAATTTGGTAAGTTCCGGGTGCTTCGATGGGACAAAAAAATCAGTTTGCCGAAATCGGGTGAAAGATTAAAGGTTGATATCCTTGTTTTGAGCCATAATCCGGTTCAAAGGTTAGCAGATATCAAAGCTATTGTTGAGTTTAAGAAAGTTCTTATCGACCCGACCAATTCTGAGTATAAAATCAGGGGCTGGCTTTCAGAAGCAGAGAAATTGAATATTTCTGCTTATGTTTTAAAGAAATCGCCTGCTTATATTATCAAACTATAGTAATTTGGGTTAATTTTGATCAATCAGGACCGATTATTAATACTGGAAATCAACAATGGAATTGCTGGAATATAATATATCAGAAAGGATAGCGAATATTACTATAAACCGTCCTGAAAAGCGAAATGCTTTAAATCCTGATCTGGTATCTGAATTAACAAATGCCTTTAAAGCTGCAATTGATGATGAAGCTATTAAAGTAATTGTACTAAAGGCCAATGGAGAGGTATTCAGTGCTGGTGCTGATTTGGATTATCTGAAACATTTGCAAAACAATACGGAGGAGGATAATTTTAAAGATACCAGTTTATTGAGAGACCTTTTTTTACTGATCTACCGATCTCCCAAATTGGTAATCGCACAGGTTGAGGGGCATGCCATAGCCGGAGGCTGCGGATTGATTTCAGTGTGTGATCTGATATTCTCAGTGCCCGAAGCTAAGTTTGGTTATACAGAGGTCAGGATCGGCTTTATTCCTGCACTCGTAACCTGCTTTCTGCTCAGAAGACTGGGTGAGGGAAGAGCAAAAGAATTACTCCTTAGCGGAGAGCTTATAGATGCTCAAACCGCTTCTGATTATGGTTTGATTAATTTCATTTCTCCGAAGGAAGAAATAGCCGCAGCTGTACAATCCTATGCCCGGAAATTTATTCAATCAGTTTCTGCAAATTCAATAGCTCTTGGAAAAGTGCTGATTAACTCTGTTCAGGATCTTTCATTGGAAGATAGCTTGAATTTAGCTGTAAAAATGAATGTAGAAACCCGTTCATCCGCTGATTGCAAGAAAGGAATTTCAGCTTTTTTAAATAAGGAAAAGCTGAATTGGTAACATCCGAAATTAAACCATCAATTATGCAATCCGGAGAAAGGGAAAAGAAGACTTACGAGATTTTTTTGATTGGTGATACAGGAAATGTAGCCAGGCATGGGCCTGATCCCGTATTGGAAACCATGCGTGCTCACTTTGACAAAGGTCAGCATTCTGCTGTTGTTTTTTTAGGTGATAATATTTATCCTAAAGGTCTGCCACCTGAAGGGGCTATTCTCCGTAAGGATGCTGAAAATGCATTAATTGCCCACAAAGTAGCGTTGAAGGATTATCACGGTAAGGTGCTTTTTATTTCAGGAAATCATGATTGGAACAAGGGCAGGGAAGGTGGTTATGAATATATTTTAAGACAGGAGAAATACCTGGAAAAGCTCTTTGGTAAAACCGTGATGTACCCTACAAATGGCTGTCCCGGACCAACGGAGATCAATGTTAATCCGAATGTTACACTGGTTTTGATTAACACCCAATGGTGGCTTCAACCAGGTTTCAGACCCATTGGGCAAGAGTGTGGCTGCAGAGTAGAATCAGAAGAAGAATTTTTTAAACATCTGATCACTATACTTGAAAGTAATAAGGATAGGAGAATAATCATTGCCGGACATGCACCGGTTTACAGTTATGCGATTCATGGTGGCCGATATAAGTTAAGGCACCATTTGTTTCCGTTCACTATTTACCATCGTAAAGCATATTTCCCTCTGCCTATTCTGGGTTCGCTATTACCCATTTACAGGAAATATTTTGGAGCAAAGGAGGATATAGCCCATCCCCGTTACAGGCATTTGCGAAAACGTCTCATTGAGATATTCAAAAGTTATCCGGGTATTATTTATGCCTCCGGACATGAGCATAACCTGCAGCATATTTCAAAAGACCAGAATCATTTTATTGTCAGTGGTGCCGGCTCAAAGCTTAAATATGTTTTACAGACAGGAAAGAACCTGAAATTTGGCATGAAGGCAAAGGGATTTTTTAAACTAAAGTTTGAAAATGAAGGTTCAGTTTATATTTCAGCCTGGATAACTGATGCGAATTCTGAAAAAGGGAAAATGGTCTATGAATATAAGATAGATTAAGGTACTACTACCAGAAGTGTCTTATGCATACTTTCGATTGATATTTCCTTTACTTTGCCAAGAACCTCGCCATCTACCTGAAGGGTTGTTTTTCTGCTGCTCATAACTACGGCTTTATCACAACTGATGATCTCCACATAATCTGAAGTGTGCAATTTATTCATGAACATTTTCCAGGTGATTGATAATAGCTTTATTCTTGGAAAAGGTTTGATGATCACGAGTTCAAATTTACCATCATCTAGTATTCCTTTTGGATTTATCACTGCTCCGGTACCATATTGTGAAGCATTGGCGAAGGTCATGGACACCCCTTTTCTTCTTATTGTTTTACCATCATAGGTAATATTGAAAACATATTTTTTAAGCAGAAACATTTCTCTGAAAAGGTGCTTGGCATAAGTTAGAATGCCTCTTTTTACATCATTTTCAAAACGTTTTACAACCCTTGCATTTAACCCCACATCAGCCAGATGGATACAGATCCTTTCATTAATTTTAATCAGATCAATTGCTTGTTTTTTTCCTTTGATAAGAATCTCAAAAGCGCTTTCAATCTTGCCGGAAATGTGTAATTCCTTTGCCATGCCGTTTGCAGAACCCTGAGGAATGATTGCGAGAGGAATCCCTGTATTTGCAAGTATTCCGGCCATTAGATTTATTGTTCCGTCCCCACCTGCGGCGGCAACAATATCAGGCTTATATTGATTAATACTATTTGAAATACGCTCTTTATCATCTCCACTCATCACAATAATTTGATAATCAAATTTCCCGGATTTTGATTGTTCAGAGATAAGATTTTTAAGATTTTTCTCCCCACCATGGCCTGATTTGGGATTAATGACAAACAATATCCTTACAGGATTTATTGCAGGTTTTTTCTGTTCGGGCATAATTAAAGCTGTTCTTTTACCTCAAGCAGAAATTGTTTCAAACGCTCCAGAGAGTCGATCACCTTTTGGTTCTCTTTTACCTCAGCTTTATTGCTTCGAAGATAATCTTTAGCACCCTGCAGGGTATAACCCTTATCTTTTACAAGATTAAAAATGATCTTAAGGTTCTCAACATCATCGGCACTGAACAGGCGATTTCCTTTTTTGTTCTTTTTGGGCTGGAGAATCTCAAATTCACGTTCATAAAAACGAATCTGGGAAGCGTTGACATCAAACATACGGGTCACCTCACCCATACTGTAATATAATTTTGTTATGTCGCGCTCCTTATATGGCATACCGATGATTTTCCTTTTGTAAAATTAGTAAATTTGAACTGAAGCAAGCAAAAATTAAAATGCTTTAGACAATTGTAACGCATAAATGTTCTAAACAGTACTCCACAGGCTATTTCATATTCTCTCCCAAAAAAACACATATCTGTATTATATTTGCAGAATAGCTAATCAGGATGACCACCAAAGAGATAAGACAAGGCTTTTTAGATTTTTTTGCCGCCAAAGGACACCATATTGTACCATCTGCGCCTATTGTTGTAAAGAATGATCCAACACTGATGTTTACCAACGCCGGGATGAATCAGTTCAAGGATCTGTTCCTTGGTCAGGCAGCAATAAAGTACCCCAGGGTGGCTGATACTCAGCGTTGTTTACGTGTTTCCGGTAAACATAATGACCTCGAAGAAGTTGGAATAGATACTTATCATCATACCATGTTTGAGATGCTTGGTAACTGGAGCTTTGGTGATCCGGCTAATCCTGAAGGCGGGTATTTTAAAAAAGAGGCCCTTGCCTGGAGCTGGGAACTTTTAACTGAAGTATATAAAATACCTAAGGACCGGCTCTATGTCAGCGTTTTTGCGGGTGATGAGAAAGAAGGACTTCCTAAAGATCAGGAAGCATACGAGATATGGAAAAAGTATGTCTCTGAAGATCGGATCCTTTTGGGAAATAAGAAGGATAATTTCTGGGAGATGGGTGAAACAGGCCCCTGCGGACCATGTTCAGAGATTCATGTGGATATGCGCCCTGATGCAGAGCGCCTTAAAATTGATGGCAGTAAACTGGTCAATCAGGATGATCCACAGGTCATAGAAATATGGAATAATGTCTTTATGCAGTTCAATCGCCTGAAGAATGGTTCTCTGGAAAAACTTCCCGGGCAGCATGTGGATACAGGAATGGGACTTGAACGTCTGGTCAGGGTAATACAGAATAAAACATCCAATTACGATACTGATGTTTTCCAGCCGATGATTCAATTTATTTCAGAAAAATCACGCCTGCCCTATGTTGGAAATTCAGTCCCGGGTGGTGAAGGTTGGGGTGCATCAGTTGCTATGCGTGTAATGTCTGATCATATCCGTGCGATCAGTTTTTGTATTGCTGATGGTACCCTGCCATCCAATAATAAGGCTGGCTATGTAGTCAGAAGAATACTGAGAAGAGCGGTAAGATATGCCTATACCTTTCTTGATCTGAAGGAGCCATTTTTAAATAAACTTGTCCCAATTCTTGCAGATCAGTTTGACGTAATATTCCCTGAGCTTAAAAAGCAGCAGGATTTTGTTCAGAAGGTAGTTCTGGAAGAAGAGGTATCGTTTCTTAGAACTTTAGCGACCGGAATTCAGCGTTTTGAACGTTTCGAAACCAATGATCAGATCATCAATGGAGAATTTGCATTTGAACTATATGACACTTTTGGATTTCCTATCGACCTGACGGAACTAATGGCCCGTGAAAAGGGCTGGACTGTTGATATGGAAGGCTTTGAAGCAGAACTTCAGAAACAAAAAGCACGATCAAGAGCCGCAACGGCAATTGATACCGGCGACTGGGTTATTGTAAATGAAGATGAAGAGGTTGAATTTATAGGTTATGATGAACTGGAAACGGAATGCAAAGTTCTGAGATATCGTAAGGTTACTGCTAAGGGAAAGGATCAGTACCAATTGGTATTAAACCGAACGCCATTCTATGCTGAAAGCGGGGGACAGGTTGGCGATACAGGGAAACTTGAAGACCGTTCACGTCTGTTTGAATACCCGGTAACAGATACCAAAAAGGAAAATGGGTTGATCGTTCATTTTCTTGACGAAATTCCTGATGATCTTTCAGGGTTATTTTATGCGGTAGTGGATCATCAGAAGAGAACAGCCACAGAAAACAATCATTCGGTTACTCATCTTTTACATGCAGCATTGAAACAGGTTTTGGGTGATCATGTGAATCAGAAAGGTTCATTGGTTAATTCAGAATACTTAAGATTCGATTTTGCACATTTTTCCAAGCTTACAGATCTGGAACTATCAGAAGTTGAAGGTATCGTAAACCGTAAAATCCGTGAAAACATTCCATTGAAAGAAGAGAGGAATGTACCTTATCAGAAAGCTATTGACTCGGGTGTAACCGCTCTTTTTGGTGAAAAATATGGAGATTATGTTCGTGTAATCACATTTGATGATCATTTTTCGAAAGAGCTTTGTGGCGGGACTCACGTTAAATCAAGCGGACAGATCGGCTATTTTAAGATCATTTCTGAAAGTGCTGTGGCCGCAGGTGTCAGAAGGATTGAAGCAATCACAGCTGAGACTGCTGAGAATTATATTAATGCTCAGAATGAACAGATCAGGGGATTAAAAGACCTGCTCAAGAACCCAAATGATCTTCTTAAAACAGTTGAGTCATTACTTGAAGAGAACAATCGTCTGAAAAAGGAAATTGAAAAATCTATTCTTGAGCGTTCTGCAGGATTGAAGCATGAACTTGTTAAAAATGCTGTGCTGATCAATGGTATTAATCTGATAGCAGAACAGGTTGAATTGCCCAATACCGATGCGGTTAAAAGTCTTGCCTATGCTGTAAAGGATCTGATAAACGATCTTTTCCTGGTTCTTGCCTGTGATATTGATGGAAAACCAAGCCTGACTGTGATGGTATCTGAAAATCTGGTTAAAGAAAGAAATCTGAATGCCGGAAATATTGTACGTGAATTAGCTAAAGAAATTCAGGGTGGTGGTGGCGGACAGCCTTTCTTTGCTACCGCAGGGGGTAAGGATAGTTCAGGTCTTGCAAGAGCACTTGAGAAAGCAAAAACTTTTATTAATTGAGACCCGATAGCTATCGGGTCTCAACTTTAGTTAGTGTTTCCCTTTACCACCCGAATGTCCATTTTTTCCTTTGGAATGGGACTTGCCCGAGTTTCCATTGGAATATCTTGAATCATTACTATTCCTGATAATTGATTGTTTCCCATTATAACCCTTGTATTTTGCATACTTCACTTTATGAGAACTAAAGTACTGATAAGGTCTTGGGGAGTTAATAACCACTTTGTATCCATTATTCAGGTCGTATCCGCG
>CAZGCG010000001.1:22881-32163 GCA_964524205.1 uncultured Sphingobacterium sp.
TAATTAATTTTTTCATATTTCTTGTTATTAATAGATATGATTCAAATTCAATTAACGTGCCATTTTAGTTAAATTGACAGTTGATTGGAAATCACTAGTGTCGGGGGAAAGCTGGAGATAGAATTTCATTTTGCTTATCCTATAATATTGATAAAACAGTGGGGATGCTTTTAAAAACGTTAATAAATTCTCATTTTAAGGTCATAGCTGGCACATTTGACAAAAAATTTAATTTTAGCCGGACAACAATGACTCTCAATTCTCAATTCTCCACTCTCAACTATATTCAATTGCTTATCTTTGTGCGATATTTAGATACCATTAAAGTTTAAATGACGACAATAGCGGACAGTTTAACTGATAAATATGAGCTTGTAGTTGGGCTTGAGGTACATGTTCAGTTATCAACCGAGAGTAAGATATTTTCTACTGATTCAGCCGGCTTCGGTGGCGGTCCTAATGAACATATAAGTCCGGTAAGCCTTGGTTTACCCGGAACTTTGCCCAAACTAAATAAAAAAGTAGTTGAATATGCAATTAAAATGGGACTGGCTACTAATTGTAGTATCAATCTAAATACACATTTTGATCGTAAAAACTACTTTTATGCAGACCTTCCAAAGGGTTTTCAGACCACACAGGATAGTCAGCCAATTTGCCATTCTGGTTTTATTGATGTAAAAGCAGACAATCATTCTGGAAGACGCATTCGAATCCATCGTATTCACATGGAAGATGATGCCGGTAAAAGTATGCATGATCAGGATGAATTTGATTCATTGATCGATTTGAACAGGGCAGGAGTCCCCCTGATAGAAATAGTTTCTGAACCTGATATCCGCTCGGCACATGAAGCTGCAGCATACTTAACCGAAATCCGGAAATTGGTGAGATACCTGAATATTTGTGATGGGAATATGGAGGAAGGAAGTATTCGTTGCGACGCTAATATTTCGGTCAGACTGAGAGGAGCTTCAGCATACGGGAACAGATGCGAAGTCAAGAACCTTAATTCTATCCGAAACCTGCAAAGGGCTATTGATCATGAATTTTTAAGGCAGACTGAACTTTTAGAAAGAGGTGAATATATTGAGCAGAACACCCTGAATTTTGATGCTGAGACTGGTAATACAAGTCCGCTCAGGAGTAAGGAGATGGCAAATGATTATCGTTATTTCCCGGAACCTGATCTGCAGCCATTAGTACTTGACCAGAAGTATATTGATGAGCTGGCTGCCGAATTACCCGAATTGCCTTCAAAAAAGATTGAACGGTACACTGCTATTTTCGGCCTGTCTGAATATGATGCTATCTTACTTTCATCCGAGAAGGAGATAGCGCTTTATTTCGATGAACTAAGTTCGAAAACGCAGCACTTTAAGGCCGCAGCAAACTGGGTGATCGGGCCTTTGAGATCATATCTTCATGATAATCACAAGCATATTGATGACTTTCCGGTCAAGCCTGATGTTCTTGCAGATCTTATCGGTCTGATTGACAAGGGCAAGCTTAACTATTCAGTTGCCGCTCACCAGGTTTTTCCTGAGTTGATCAAGAACCCCGGGAAATCTGCTGAAGAGATGGCTATTTCATTGCAGGTATTGATTGATACTGCTGATGATGAATTGAGTTTGCTTATTGAAGAGGTTCTGAGTAATTACCCGGATAAGATTAAAGAATACCATAATGGCAAAAAGGGCGTTCTTGGTTTATTCATGGGCGATCTGATGAAAAAGACTAAGGGAAAAATCAATCCGCAGATTGCCAGCAAGTTAGTAATAGATAAATTAGAAAGTAAAGCATGAAGAATTTTTTTTGGTTAGCCCTTTTGGCAATGAGTGTTTTTGTGGTTTCCTGCAAAAATAATGATGAATTGAGCATTTCGGGGAAGGTAGAAAATGCAGGTGATATTAAAAAAGTGTTGCTATATGAAACTGATCAGCTTGTCGACTCAGCATTTTTGAACGAAAGCAATGAATTTAAGTTTCGCCGGCTTGCCGAAGAACCGGATTTCTATACTCTGGTTGTAGGTGAAAAGAATTTCCTTGTCGTAGGAAAGAATGGTGATGAATTAACATTTAAAACAAATTATGCTGATACTACCAATGCCTATGAAATTAAAGGTTCAGAAGATTCAGAGAAAATACGTGAGTTTAATCAAATAGGAAATGATTTCAGTAAAATCTATAAAAAAATCCAGGATGATTATGCAGTCATGACCGAGGCAAATCCTGCAGCAAAAGATTCAATCTACAATGTACTTATGCCGCAGTTCCAAGCCAATATGGATAAATACTCTGAGACTACTTTCAAGTTCGCTCAGGAAAATAAAAATAATCTTGCCGGATTTTTTGCAGCAAGCTCCCTGGATCAGAATAAATACGAAGCTGAGCTAATTGCCTACGCTGAAGAGGTCAGGTCTGTTTTTCCAAAAAATAAGGCGGTTCAATCTTTTGTTAGTAAAATGGCAGGATTAAAACCGGTTTCTGTTGGTCAGATCGCACCTGAATTTGAATTAAGCGATACAGAAGGCAAACTGGTTAAATTATCGGATTTCAAAGGCAA
Source organism: uncultured Sphingobacterium sp. (assembly GCA_964524205.1). Lineage (GTDB taxonomy): Bacteria > Bacteroidota > Bacteroidia > Sphingobacteriales > Sphingobacteriaceae > Daejeonella. The sequence goes on from CAZGCG010000001.1 coordinate 25,447, forward strand.
GTATGTTCTGCTTGATTTCTGGGCTTCATGGTGTGCGCCCTGCCGTGAGGAAAATCCAAACATCGTCAGGCAATATGAAACATTTAAAGATAAAGGCTTTACGGTCCTTGGGGTTTCTCTTGATGAGGATAAATCAGATTGGTTAAAAGCTATTAAAGATGATCGCTTAAACTGGTCGCATGTATCAGAATTAAAGCGCTGGGATGGAAAAGTGACCATGCAGTATAAAGTAGAAGGAATACCTGCTTCTTTCCTACTGGATCCGAAAGGAAAAATCGTTGCAAAGAATTTAAGAGGTGCCGAATTGCAGAATTTTCTTCAGAAAGTGTTAAATTGATCACAAGAAATTGTCAATTTATAATAAAGATTTACAATTTCTTAATACAGGCTTAATGATTTAGTGTAATGGAGAGTTTACTTTTGTATCAAAATATCTGTCTATGAGTATCGCTAAGCATAAAATCCTGATTGTAGATGATGAACCAGATATCCGGGAATTAATTGAGTATAATCTCAAAAAAGAAGGTTATCAGGTATTTACTGCTTCCAATGGTCAGGAAGGAGTTGCTGAGGCTAAGAGAGTACTGCCAGATCTGATTATTTTGGATATTATGATGCCAAAGATGGATGGTATTGAAGCCTGTCGTATTCTCAGAACCATGAATGATTTCAAGAATACATTTATGGTGTTTCTGACTGCACGCAGTGAGGAGTATTCGGAGATTGCGGGCTTTAATGTTGGGGCAGATGACTATATCGCAAAGCCAATTAAACCAAGGGCTTTGACAAGCCGGATTAATGCCATTTTACGAAGAAATGTCCAATCTGACGTAGAGGTTGAAAATAAGTTAGAAATTGGTGATTTAGTTATCGATCGTGAGGCCTTTCTGGTCTACCAAAGAGGTGAAAAGGTTGTTCTTGCTAAAAAGGAATTCGAATTATTATACCTTCTTGCATCAAAGCCGGGAAAAGTTTTTACCCGTGAGGTAATTCTTAAAAACATCTGGGAGGATTCAGTCGTAGTGACTAATCGTACCATTGATGTCCACATACGTAAGCTTCGTGAAAAACTTGGGGACAAGTATGTGAGTACTGTAAAAGGAGTAGGGTACAAGTTTGAATTAAAGTAGTTTAAGCTTAAAGATAAAAGTAGAAAGCTAAAAGCAGATAGCTTAAAGCTTCGCTTAGCTGAAATTTAAATCCTATTTTTGCAGTCTAATACTGCATACGTGAAGTTTCCTAAATTCGAAGACCTTATACTTTTTGAGAATAACAATCTGATCATTGTTAATAAGCCAGCCTTTTTAAGTTCTCTGGACGATAGGGAAGGTGGTGAAATCAATCTGCTCAGAATGGCCAAGCAGTATTCTGATGATGCCCAGATTTGTCATCGTTTAGACAGGGAGACATCAGGAGTGCTCATCATTGCAAAAAATCCGGAGAGTTATCGTTTTGTTTCCATGCAATTTGAGCACAGGAAGGTAAACAAAGTATATCATGCTGTAATTAATGGCACTCACATATTTGAAGATTTGCATGTCGATCTTCCAATTCTGAACCTTGGCACAAAAAACGTTGCAATCAATCGTCAGGAAGGAAAACCTGCAGAAACTATTTTTAATTCACTAAAATATTATAAGCATTATACTCTGGTTGAATGCAGGCCGATCACTGGCAGAATGCACCAGATAAGGATTCATCTTGCCTCACAAAGGGCTAATATTGCAGGTGATGAAATGTATGGAGGTAAACCGGTGTATTTGTCAGAGATTAAGCGGGCTTACAGACTAAGTAAAGATCAGGAGGAGCTTCCTGTAATGAAACGATTTGCTTTGCATGCACGCCAGATTACCTTCAAAATTGATGAAAATACAGAGATGACCTTCGAAGCTCCATATCCTAAAGATTTCGCAACCCTGATTAAACTCCTGGATAAGTTCGACTCTTAATTTTTAAGAGAAATAGCTTCGTAAAATGAGGCTACAGCTTCCCATTCATTATCTTCTTCGAAGGAAATAGTATCCATACGACTATTTTTCTCCTTTAATTTTTTAAGAATATCAGTTGCTTTTTCGCGGTCTTCAGGGTTAATGTACAGCAGAATATCACGATAGCCCGGCATTGTTGTTGTTCCGACATAACAATAAGGCCCAAGTACCTTACTTAGTTCCGAAATGATCTCAGTTTGAAGGTCATTGAAAATTTCAGTTTCTTTCTCATCCGGATGGCCATCCTTGTTTTTTTCAATCGTGTTTACCATGATGAACAACGACAGCGTAAACTTAGATTTTTCCTTGAAGCCGATATATCGATTATTGATTAAAGCTATACATGGTTTTCCTTCAGCCTCAAACTTCAGGGTTGTGAAATTTTGCTGAGGTATTATTCTGTCGTTTGTTTCTACCGGAGAGTCTGTCGTTTTGTTCTGAGAACAAGACATCAATGGCAATAGACATAAAAGAATAAAATATATTTTCCGCATGTTATAGTAGATGTGGTTGGCCCCTGTCACCCCGGACCTGATCCGGGGCAGGCCGGGTTAGTAACCCAATATCTTTAAAACCTGTTTACTATTTTGTTCTTCGCCAAACACTTCAAAATTAAATGTTTCATCCCGGTTGCGACGTATGATTACATGTTTTGGTGAAGGAAGCAGGCAATGATGTATACCGCCATAACCGCTGAGAACCTCCTGATAGGCACCTGTATGGAAAAAGCCAAGGTACTGCACTTTTCTGGTCTTAGGCATGAAGACGTTGTTCATATGGGCCTCCTGGCTGTAATAATCCTGTCCATCGCAGGTAATTCCACCAAGATTTACACGCTCGTATTCAGAATCCCAGTTATTTACAGGGGCAAGAATATATTTTTGATTCAGTGCCCAAACATCAGGCAGATTGGTTATGAAAGAACCATCCAGCATAAGCCATTTTTCACGATCATTTTGTTGTTTTCTTCCAAGTACTTTATAAAGAATTCCGGATGCTTCAGCAACAGTATATTTACCGAATTCGGTGATGATATCAGGCTCTACAACATCATGTTCAGCGCAAATCTCTTTGATTCGTTTTACAATCTCATTCACCATGTATTCATAGTCGAAATCAAACGCAAGGGAATCTTTGAACGGCATTCCTCCACCAATATCCAGCGTATCAAGATCAGGATTGATTTTCTTGAATTTGCAGTAAAGGATCGTGTATTTTTCAAGCTCATTCCAGTAGTATGGGGTATCAGAAATCCCTGAATTGATAAAGAAATGAAGCAATTTTACCTTAAAATTCGGGTTGAGGGCAATTTTATGATTGTAAAATTCAATAATATCTTCCATTCTGATTCCCAATCTGGAAGTATAAAACTGCGAATCAGGCTGTTCTTCGGCGGCAATACGCATGCCGATGCTACACGGTATATCCAGCTCATCATCATAAATATTGAACTCTTCTTTATTATCCAAAACCGGGATGATATTTTTAAATCCATCGTGCAGCATATCGATGATATACTGTTTGTACTGGAAAGTCTTAAACCCATTACATATAACCGTAATATCCTTGGTCAATGAACCTTTCTTTTCGAGGGCATCGATCATTGGCATATCAAAGGCAGAAGATGTTTCCAGGTGGATGTCATTGCGGAGCGCTTCCTCAACAATATGTCTGAAGTGGGAGCTTTTGGTACAATAACAATATTTATAACCACCCCGGTAGTTATTCTTCACGATGGCTGCCTGGAACAATAGTTTTGCCTGCTGGATCTTTTTACTTACTATCGGTAAATAAGTGAACCGGAGAGGGGAACCATAGGTTTCAATCATTTCCATCAGGTTCAGATCATGGAAATAAAGTTCATCATCGATTATGTCAAAACCATCCTGAGGGAACCCCACGCTTAAATCAAGAAACTCCGCGTAACTCTGCATTTTTTTATAATTTTGGCAAAGATATAAAAAGCATATAGCATAGAACATAATACGAAGCTTAAAAATATTAAGCCTGTGTTCTTATCTGTAAAGCATAGAGTAATGGGGCATGCGTGAACTAAGAATAATTGAGGTTAAATCAGAAATTGGGGCTGGAACGCGTGGCTCTAGCCTGGGAGTTGATGCAATAAAAATAGCCGCACTCGATTTTGGCAGCAGATACTTTAAAAAGTACAAAAGTGTTGAAGTGCCAAATGAGAACCATCTTTTGCTTGAAACTGCCGGTAATCAATTTGCTAAAAGAGTATCCGGGGTACTCACAATGGTTGAACGTATAGCAGAGGAAGTCGCAAAAACCCTGAAGAATAATGAATTTCCGATTATATTGTCGGGTGATCATAGTTGTTCTGCGGGAACTATTTCAGGTATCCGTAAAGCCTTCCCAAAAAGCAGGCTTGGAGTAATCTGGATCGATGCTCATTCTGATATCCATTCTCCATATACTACTCCGTCAGGAAACCTGCATGGAATGCCATTGGCAATAGTTCTGGATGAGGATAATATTGAGTCAAAGATCAATGTTCCGGATCAGGAGACTGTTAATTACTGGTATCAGTTAAAGAATGTCGCTAATATTGCCCCAAAAATAAAGTATAGTGACCTGGTTTATATTGCTATGCGTGATTCTGAGTCGCCTGAACAGTATTTGCTGAAGAAACACAAGGTAAAGAACTTTCCCCCATCCGAGGTTAGAAAGAGGGGAGTGGAGCGAGTTGCGCTGGATACACTGAAATATCTGCAAAACTGCGACTTGATTTATGTTTCATTTGATGTGGATGCACTGGATTCCGCTATTTCAAAAGGAACCGGAACACCTGTACCACATGGTATTACCGAAAGAGAAGCCGGCAATTTACTTGCCCGACTGATGTGCAGTGAAAAAGTTTGTGGCTTTGAGATGGTGGAGGTAAATCCAACACTTGACCGGGAAAATCTTATGGCTGAAAATGCTTTTGAGATCTTATTGCGGGCAACAAATGCTTTAGTTAACGATTAAATTTACAGGGTGCATACCTATAGAAGATGACAATAGAAAATACAATAGCAGAACATATTCAAAAGGCTGTTTCAGTACTTTACCAATCAGAGATTGGAATAGATAGCATCGTTATTCAGGAAACCAGGAAGGAGTTTGAAGGCCAGGTAACTGCGGTAACTTTTCCTTTCACAAGACTTTCAAAGAAAACACCTGAACAAACCGGAGCTGAGATCGGCGAATATCTTAAGGAGCATATACAGGAAGTGACTGCATTTAACGTCATTAAAGGTTTTCTTAATCTTTCCATTTCAGACTCCTACTGGATTGATCAGTTATTAGAAAACGTTCTGAACGAGGGATTTGGCCAGTTCCCAGCCAATGGGAAGCGGGTAATGGTTGAGTATTCATCTCCTAATACCAATAAGCCATTGCATCTGGGGCATGTTCGTAATAATTTATTAGGGTATTCAGTTGCAGAGATACTTTCGGCCAATGGTTATGAAGTGATTAAGGTAAATCTGGTTAATGACCGTGGTATACATATCTGCAAATCAATGCTTGCCTGGGCTTTATTTGGCAAAGGAGAGACACCAGAAAGCAGCGGCCTGAAAGGCGACCATTTGGTAGGTAAATACTATGTGATTTTTGATCAGGAATACAAAAAGCAGATCGCTGATCTGATGAAGGAAGGCCAGACTGAAGAGAATGCAAAAAAGAACGCTCCTGTGATCAGGCAAGCTCAGGAAATGCTTCTGAAATGGGAAGCCGGTGATCCGGAGGTGATAGCTTTGTGGTCCAGGATGAATTCATGGGTATATGCAGGTTTCGAACAAACCTATAATCAGCTTGGGGTTGATTTTGCGAAATATTATTATGAGTCTGATACCTATTTGCTCGGTAAAGATATCATCGATGAAGGGCTTGAAAAAGGTGTTTTCTTTAAAAAGGAAGATGGTTCAGTTTGGATAGACCTTACCGAAGACGGACTTGATCAGAAGCTGGTTTTACGTGCTGATGGCACTTCGGTTTATATAACACAGGATCTTGGAACTGCCCAGTTAAAGTATGATGATTTTAAAGTAGATAAGTCCATTTATGTGGTTGGAAATGAACAGGATTATCACTTTAAAGTTTTGTTTCTAATACTGCAGAAATTAGGGAAGACCTGGGCCAAGGGATTATATCATTTGTCGTATGGTATGGTGGATCTTCCTTCAGGTAAAATGAAATCCAGAGAAGGGACTGTTGTTGATGCGGATGAATTGATGGATGATATGATCCGGACTGCACAGGAACGTACAGAAGAATTGGGCAAAGTAGATGGGTTTTCTGAAGAAGAAAAGGCCGATTTGTACAATATGATTGGATTGGGCGCTCTTAAGTTTTTTCTTCTGAAAGTAGAACCTAAAAAGAGACTATTGTTCGATCCGAATGAATCTATTGATTTTCAGGGACATACAGGCCCGTTTATTCAATATACCCATGCAAGGATACGTTCTGTACTGGCAAAAGCAGATTATAAAACAAGAATATCAAAGAATCATTCACTGGAATTGACAATACTGGAAAGGGAATTGATCGTTAATCTTAGTAAATACCCGGATGTTATCTCGGCAGCTGCAAAGGAGTATAGTCCGGCGCATATAGCAAATTATGTTTTTGAGCTCGCTAAACTTTTTAATAAGTTCTATCATGAGGAAAGCATACTCAAAGCAGAAGATACAAGTGTCAAAAATTTCAGACTTGATCTTGCGGC
>CAZGCG010000002.1:0-24815 GCA_964524205.1 uncultured Sphingobacterium sp.
AACTGTCAACTGTCAACTGTCAACTGTCAACTGTCAACTGTCAACTGTCAACTGTTAAAGTTTCAACCACCTCTTCCTCACAGCAATCTGTGCTTCAGTAAGATCTGATAAAGAAGCAATTCTAAATCTATGATTCGGATTTCTGACCAGCGTAACTTCAGTCTGTCTTATCAATCCGTCACGATTAAATGATATCAATATTTTTTCACCGGGCCTTTTGGTGGATATGAATTTCTCAACTTCTGATAATCTGGGATCCGAAACATTATTAATACGATTTCCGTCTATGGAAAGTATCTCGTCATTTACATTTAAGCCAGCAATCCATGCCGGGCTCTGGCGACTTACATTCGTCACGATGATCTTACCATCTTTGAGTGCTGTTACCGCTCCCAAATATGCGTCATTACCCTTGGCCGCATCATCTATCAGTGTAAATCCGGCATAGGCAAAATATTTGCTGTAATCGATGGTCTTTACACCATTAACATAATCTTTGTAAACATCATCAAATGACTTTCCAGATACCTTTTCAAGCATTGTTTTAAACTCTGCATCCGTATATCCCCGGCCTTTCTTGGTATAATATTCATCGTACATCGCCTTCATCACTTCATCAAGTCCGGCTTTTGCCTGAGTAGAATGAATGGTTTCAAGGTCCATGATCAAAGCGATCAGGGATCCCTTGCTATAATATGAAATAGTGGAATTAGCAGAGTTTTCATTTGGCCGATATTGCTTGATCCAGGCATCAAAACTAGCATCGCTTACTGTCTCAACCCGATTCCCGGGCTGATTTTCAACCGAGCTAATCGAAGTGGCTAAATTCATCAGGTAACGATCCGGGCTTTGTAAACCAGCCCTTTTGGTATAGATATCCTGGTAATAAGCTGTAAAACCTTCAGCAATCCAAAGATTTCTGGTGTAATTCTCCTGATCATAGTTAAATGGCCCCAATGCTATCGGACGCAAACGCTTTACATTCCAAATATGAAAATACTCATGAGAAACAAGTGCCAGGAACCTCAAAAGGCCTGCCTCTGTATTGTATGAATTGCGGCTGGCCCCTAAAACAGTTGAATTCAGGTGCTCAAGTCCGCCACCTCCTGAATTAAAATTATGAACAATAAACACATAACGCTTGTTCGGATTAATACCAAAAGTCCTGGTTTGTTCTGTAACGATCTTTGCAATATCCCGCTTGAGGATCTCCTTGTCATAGTTTCCTCCTCCGTACATCGCAACTTCATGTCGTACTCCTTCCGCATCAAATTCAAAAATATCCTGATTTCCAACTTCGAAAGGCGAATCAAAAAGCACATCATAATCCTGGGCATAATAGGTATTTGGCTTTGATGTCACTTTTTCAAGACCGGTAGATATTTTAGACCAGGATTTATGAGGATTGATTGTGATCTCGGAGGCTGCATTCAGCTGGCCATCAGGGTACATAAAAATTCCTGTTGGAGATAAAAAAGCATGCGATTCATCTACGAAACTTGTCCTTACAGATATTTCGAATGAATATACCCTGTAACTCACTTTTATCATCCCGGAGTTTGCTGTACTGATCCTCCAGGTATTTTTATTGATTTTTTCAAATGGAAGTTCTTTACCACCTGAACCAAAGGCCTTAAAACCCTCTACATTTTTTGAAAATTCTCTGATCAGATAAGACCCTGGAGTCCAAACAGGCATTTTCAGATCGATATGTGCAGCTTTAACTCCGGAAATATTCATTAGTACCTCTGCATAATGAGCCTGAGGTTCTGTAAAAGAAACCTCGTAAGCAATTTTATTTTGGGCAAGAACTGAACTGGACATAAAGGCAATAAAAATTAAAGAGACAAAATATTTCATTTTTCTATAACGAATTGTTCAATCGCAAAAGTAAGTTTTCGATTTAATTTAAATCGGTATGGCTGTTAATGTTCGGTAAAATAGTTGCTACATCCAACTAATTACAAAGTATAAAAATAGATTTGTGTTATTAATATGCTTGAACCACTAGCTAATCCCTTTATTGCTGTTTCTAAAAAATATCTGAGTGCGCTTTCAAAAATGGTTGCTCAGTTATCAATAGACAGGTATCATTATGTACTGATCTTAATAGATTCTCATGATGAAAACCTTACCCAAAAAGCACTAGCCGAAATTTTACATATTGACAAATCCTATATGGTCACTATTTTGGATTACCTTGAAGAAAGGGGCTATGTGATGCGGGAAAAGAACCCTCAAGACCGAAGGGAACAACTGATCAGATTAACCCCAAAAGCACAAAATTGTATTCCAATTATAAGAAAGGCAATAAAAGAGCTTAATGAAATGGCATTTCATAATATCTGTGAATCTAACAAGCAGATCTTTAATGAAGTATTAACAACTATTCAGTTTAATTTAATTGACATCACACCCGATTTAGAGGAAAAAACACATTCTATATTAAAAAACTATAATTAATTACATGAAGCCATCATGATTTTGCTTAAACCTTTCATGGATATAATTATCCAATCATGATAGCTTCGTCACCATTAAAAAATCAAAAAAGAAACAGATGAATCCGACATGATTAAAATAAACATTAAACACACAGGGCAATGTTTATTTTAATCATCAAAGGTTCCATCTGATAAAAGAGAACAATAAAAACAAACAGATGAAAACTAAATATATCGTTTACGCAATTCTTGTAATCCTGCTGGCTGTATTTGTAGCTTACCGAATGAATAAGAATAAAGCTCAAAAAGCAGGTGCAGGTGCAGGTCGTGGATCTGGAGGACCCGCCTCTGTACTAACCGTAAACGGTATCGTTACTAAAGCAGAGAGTTTTTCAAACTCTCTCGCCATCGCAGGTACAATAGAGGCGAACGAACAGGTTGATATCCGAAGCGAAGTGTCAGGCCTTGTTACTGAGATCCTGTTTAACGAGGGCAGCACCGTTTCTAAAGGAAAGGTATTGTTAAAGATCAATGATCTTGAGCTGCAGGCTCAGCTTTCTCAGGCTTTAACCAAACAAAAATTAGCTCAGGAAACAGAATATCGTGCAGGTAAGCTGCTTGAAAAAGAAGCAATAAGTAAAGAAGAATACGATGTTGCCCTCTCAGAATTAAGATCATTGCAATCTCAAACACAACTTATCCGCGCACAATTGGCTAAAACCTTGATCCGCGCACCATTCAGTGGTAAAATTGGATTAAGGACAATTTCTGCAGGGGAATATATTACCCCCTCAAGCAATATTGCAAGATTGGTTAGTACTAACCCGGTTAAGATTTTATTTTCAATCCCTGAAAAATATGCAGGTACAATAAAACTAAATACACAAATCTCCTTTACAGTTGCCGGCTCGAATAACAACTATACTGGTACAGTTTATGCGATTGAGCCGGGAATAGATATGTCTACCAGAACCTTGCAGTTAAAAGCCAAAGCTTCCAATTCTAACGGGGATTTACTACCGGGATCTTTTGCCAAGATTGACCTGCCTCTCAGCAATATTAATGATGCAATTTTAATACCTACAGAATCAATAATCCCTGTTCTACAAGGCAAAAAAGTATACATCAGCTCAAAAGGAAAAGCTAAGGAAGTATTGGTTGAGACAGGAGCACGGACTGAAAAATCAGTATTGATCCTTTCAGGATTGAGCATTGGTGATACAGTACTTACAACAGGCATTATGTCATTGAAGGATTCACTACCGGTGAAAGTTAAGGTTACTAATTAATTGAGGGTGAACCGGACATATTACCACATTAGGATAAAACAAAATTAAAATACAAAGCTATGAGTTTATCAACCACCAGCATAAAAAGGCCTGTACTGGCAATCGTTATGAATCTGCTTTTGGTTCTTTTCGGCGTCATTGGCTTCAATTTTTTGGGTGTGAGGGAATTCCCATCCATCGATCCGCCGATTGTTTCGGTACGAACAAGCTATCCGGGTGCAAACTCAGATATCATTGAATCTCAGATCACTGAACCCCTTGAAAAAGCATTGAATAGTATAGAGGGTATCAAAAATATGTCCTCTTCAAGTAATCAGGGAACAAGTAATATTAATATTGAATTTAACCTTGATAAGGAACTTGAAGAAGCCGCAAATGATGTAAGAGATAAGGTTTCTCAGGCTGTAAGAACTCTGCCAAAAGACATCGACGGCCTTCCGGTAGTATCTAAGGCAGATGCGAATTCAGAAGCTATTCTTTCAATGACCTTACAGAGTGACCGCAGAAATCAATTGGAACTGAGTGATTATGCTGAGAATGTAATATCTCAGCGCCTTCAGACTATTCCCGGAGTAAGTGGAATTCAGATCTGGGGGCAGAAGCGCTTTGCTATGCGTATCTGGCTTGACCCTGCTAAACTGGCGGCTTACAGGCTAACAGCACTGGATGTAAAGAATGCCCTTGACCGCGAAAATGTAGAGTTGCCTTCGGGTAAAATTACCGGAAACGCTACCGAATTATCCGTAAAGACACTCGGCAATCTCACCAATGAAGAAGAGTTTAACAATCTGATTATCCAAAGTTCAGGGGATAATATTGTTCGATTGAGAGATATCGGAACTGCGGTATTAGGGCCTGAAAATGAAGAGACTATGCTTCGCTCTTCGGGCACACCGATGATCGGAATGGGTTTGATTCCACAACCTGGTTCAAATTACCTTGAAATCTCAAATGAATTCTACAAACGGTACGAGCAAATCAAAAAAGATCTTCCTGAAGATTTCAAGACTGATATTGCGATGGATACCACTGTATTTATAAAACGTTCTGTAACCGAGGTAGCCGAAACAATATTGATCTCTCTGATCCTGGTAATTCTGATCATATTTCTTTTCTTCCGCGACTGGAGTATCGCATTCAGGCCATTGATCGATATACCGGTATCGCTGATATCCACCTTCTTCATTATGTACCTGTTCGGATTTTCGATCAATGTACTTACCCTGCTGGCAGTTGTACTTGCTACCGGTTTGGTTGTAGATGATGGAATTGTTGTTACAGAAAACATCTTTAAAAAACTTGAAGAAGGATACAGTCCGATTGAAGCAGCCATAAAGGGCTCAAATGAGATATTTTTTGCAGTAATCTCAATCTCTGTAACCCTTGCTGCAGTATTCCTTCCGGTAATTTTTCTGGAAGGATTTGTCGGGCGTCTCTTCCGCGAATTCGGGGTCGTCATCGGGGCAGCAGTATTAATATCTGCATTTGTATCGCTGTCTTTAACACCGATGCTGAATGCTTATATGATGAAGGCCAATAAAAAGAAAACCAAATTCTACAATTGGTCAGAGCCTTATTTTGAGAGTATGACCTCAGGTTACGAAGGTTCCCTGAAAAGTTTTATGAAGAAACGCTGGGTTGCATTTCCGATCATTATTGTTTGTATCGGTCTTATCGCACTCTTTTGGACAGTTCTTCAAAAAGAGACGGCACCTTATGATGACCGTGCAGCAGTTAGTATGCAGGTTACAACTCCGGAGGGCTCATCTTACGACTATACTGACAACTTCATTCTTGAACTTTCTAAACTGGTGGAGGATTCAATCCCGGAGAAAGAATTTAATCTTACGGTAACTTCGCCCGGTTTCAGTGGTTCAGGTGCAGCAAACACCGGATTTTTAAGGATTCGTTTGAGCGAACCATCCGAACGGGAAACTTCACAGGCACAAGTCGCTGATAAACTGACAAAAATTACAAAAGCTTATACAGAGGGTCGTGTATTTGTGATTCAACAGCCAACAATTTCTGTAACAAGGCGAGGTGGTTTACCTGTGAATTACATCATACAGGCACCCAATTTTGAAAAACTCCGTGAGAAGCTGCCGCTATTTATGGAAGAAATCAGTCAGGATCCAACTTTTACGGCTACAGATGCAAACCTGAAATTTAATAAGCCGGAAATTAATATTACAATTGACAGGGAAAAATCCAGAAATCTGGGTGTTTCAATATTGGATGTTGCTCAAACGCTCCAATTTGCACTTAGCGGACAGCGATTTGCCTATTTCCAGATGAACGGCAGACAATATCAGGTTATAGGTCAATATGACCGTCCTGACCGTAATGACCCATTGGATCTGACCTCTATTTTTGTACGAAATAACAAAGGGGAGCTAATACAGCTCGATAATCTGGTTACAGTACAGGAAACCAGTACTCCACCCCAATTGTATCATAACAATCGATTCATGTCAGCAACCGTGTCTGCAGGCCTTGCTCCGGGTAAAAGCATTGGCGATGGAATTGATGTAATGGACAAAGCCGCGGCAAAAATACTGGATGATACATTTACTACCGATCTTGGCGGGGAATCACGTGATTACAGGGAGAGTTCTTCAAACACCCTTTTTGCATTTGCACTAGCCTTATTATTAGTCTACCTGATTCTGGCAGCACAGTTCGAAAGTTTCATTGATCCGTTCATTATCATTCTGACGGTGCCAATGGCGGTGGCAGGCGCCTTCCTTTCGCTCTGGCTATTCGGACAAACCTGGAATATCTTTAGCCAGATCGGGACGATCATGCTCATTGGGCTCGTTACCAAGAATGGTATTTTGATTGTGGAGTTTGCAAACCAATTGAAAGAACAGGGAATACCTTTAGGTGAAGCGATTATCGAAGCATCTGTAGCACGATTAAGGCCAATCCTGATGACAAGTCTGGCAATTGCCTTAGGTGCATTACCAATAGCCATGGCTTTGGGTGCAGCTGCAAAAAGCAGGATGAGTATGGGTATTGTAATTATAGGTGGTACACTTTTCTCTTTGATCCTAACGCTATATGTAATCCCTGCAGTTTATTCAATGTGGTCGAAAAAACATAAACCGCTTCCGGAGATAACAGGAAAACCAGAACCGGTTCTTGAAACAGAATTGATTAACGCTTAATAAATACACTAGGATCGGGCCTATTAACAGGCTTTATCATTAGGATATTAATATATATGAACAGAAGAACAATCAAATTCAGTATTATACTAATTTTTGCATGCCTATTGCAGATTTCAAGCCTCCATGCTCAGGAACGACTTAGTCTGGAGCAGGCGGTGCAAACCGCATTGGAAAACAACTATGATATCAAGTTGAATAAGAATGAGGTTGAGCAGGCTAAAAATAATGTGAACAGGGCTAATGCGGGTATGCTTCCTGTAATAACAGGAAATTTAAGTACAAACAATACCGTTTCAAATACGAAACAAACACTTTCAAGCGGAGTATCACAGGAAAGAAACGGCGCCAAAAATACCAATCTGGTTTATGGACCGGTACTTAACTGGCAGGTATTTGATGGTTTTCAAATGTTCGCCAGATATGACAGGCTTAAGGAGCTTGAAAATCTGGGCGAAGCAAACTTTAAACTAGCCGTTCAGACAACACTTGCTGATGTTATCAATAACTACTACGACCTGGTACAACAACAGCAGCAAATCGAAGCCCTCCGCGGTGCGCTTGAGATCTCCAGAATCAGACTTCGTAATTCTGAAAGCAGATACACTATAGGAAAAGCCGCAAAACTCGAGGTACTTGCTGCTTCCGTAGACCTGAATACCGATACCACTAACCTTTTGAGGCAAATTGACCAGTACCGCAATACAAAAATTAAACTCAATGAACTTCTGGCAAGAGATATTAATACTGATTTTTCAGTGTCAGACACCATCATTATTGGCAGTAGCCTCCTGCTTCCAGAATTACAAAGTTCTGCAGCTCAGCTAAATCCGTCACTGCAATCAGCATTGATTAATAAACGAATTTCAGAAATCAACCTGAGAGAGGTTAAGGCAAACCGATATCCGGGAATAAACCTGAATACAGGTTATAATTTTAACCGATCAACTTCTGAACTTGGTTTTGCCAGGAACTCGGTAGGCAGAGGCCTTAATTATGGTCTCACTGCTTCAATTAATATTTTTAATGGCCACTTGCAAAAAAGGGCTGAAAAAAATGCCTCACTTCAAATAGAGAATAATCAGTTACAATACGAAAAGCTGAATCAGTCTATCACTTCGCAATTAAACTCTTTATTTCAAACCTACCAGACTAACCTGCAACTGGTTAAACTCGAGCGTCAGAACCTTGAAGTAGCAAGGCAAAACATGGATATCACCCTCGAAAAATTCAGACTGGGAAGTGTTGCACCACTAGAGTTCAGAGAAGCTCAACGAAACTATATTGATGCAAATGCTCGTTATACCAATGCACAATTCGAAGCTAAACTGGCAGAGGTAGCATTAATGCAGCTCTCAGGAAGACTTAATCTTCAGTAACAGACCTATAATTCTAATTCTCTTGCTTAAGTGTAAAGAATTAGTAATTTTGATTTGATGATTACCTTCAAATACAAAAGTGTATTACTGGTAGATGATAGCTACATAGACAATCTGATTAATCGAAAGATTTTGGATAATGGCAATTTTGCAGAGTCTATTACCGTAATCGAATCACCAAAAGAAGCCTATAAATACATACGGGATTTATATCTTGAAGGTAAAGAACTTCCCGAGGTCATTTTTTTAGATCTTAGAATGCCTATAATGAACGGATTTGAATTTCTTAAGGCATTAACTGAGCTGCCTGATCTGGGACCCGATAAAATTAAAATTTATGTCCTCACCTCATCTCTGGATCCCAAAGACATCAGAAGAGTGAAAGAAAATCACCTCGTATCCAGGTTTATTGGCAAACCACTTACAAGTCAAATTCTTCAGGAAATTTAAATATGTTATTAGTTGCAGACAGCGGCTCAAGCAAAGCCGACTGGATATTAACTCTTTCAGATACTGAAACTATACCTTTCAGAACAAGTGGCATCAATCCATTCTTCCTGTCTGAGAAAGATATTATCAAAATATTCCAGAATACTCCTGAAATACAGCCCTATACAGATCAGGTAAAAGAAATATACTTTTTCGGAGCAGGATGTTCAAGCCCTGACCGACGGGAACATATTTCCAATGCCCTATCTAAAATATTTAAAAACGCGTTTGTAAGTGTTGATATAGATATCATTGCATCCATTTATGCCACTGCAGGTAATTCAAAAGGGATCTGTTGTATTATCGGTACTGGGTCTAACATTACCTATTTCGACGGATCAAAAATTCATGAAAGTAAGCATGGTCTGGGGTATATTCTTGGGGACGAAGGCTCTGGAACCTGGCTCGGAAGGCAACTAATTACAAGTTTCTTATATGGAAAGATGCCAGCGGATCTTTCAGATAGCTTTAATAAAAACTACAAAATCGATAAAGAGTCTATCATAAAACATGTTTATCAGCAACCCGCACCAAATTTCTATCTGGCCTCTTTCGCACCCTTTCTAAGTGAACATATCAGCCACCCCTTTATCATTGATATTTTAAAAAAGGGCTTCAGTGAATTTATAGAAACAAATATCAAATCTTATCCTGATTACAAAGATCAAACCTGCCATTTTGTAGGCTCAATTGCATATCATTTCTCAGACATCCTGAAAGAGCTCTGTATTGCAAACGAAATTAAAGTAGGTAAAATCCTGAAACATCCTATCGAAGAACTATCCCGGTTTATTTTAAAAAACGGAATCTAGATTCTTCAGCATTCAGATAGTTTATGCTGTGATTAAGGCATCTCAGGACTAAGGGATTTAGAATCCTGATAAGCCTCTATCAAATCTTTAAGGGAGGTGACTTCAAAATCAATTCCCCATGGGTTCCATGAAATAAATCGCATTTTTGTCGCCTTGGCCTGGCCAGCCAATTTCTTATTCGATATTTCCTCATAAATACCAAAATTACCCAGACTGTAGTAGTTAATTTTAACTTCTTCGCCACTCAAATCATGCGATTTTATCAATTCAAATCCCATTGTTTTGATCCAGTCTTTTATCGCGGCTATTTTACTTTTTACCATACCGATATAATTTTAACAGATTAATTAATTATACTCGAAAATCAGACCAAATGTTTTTCTTTTGATCAAATAATGGTCAGATTATTACGCTTAAGTGCTAAAAGTGCCTTAGAAAAGTTATTTGAGCACTAGTGCCGTAAATTATTGCAGATTAATGACTTAGCTAAGAATTTTTTGACCTGAACTTGTCAGAAAAATGTAGAAAATAATGGACATTCTTCTTTACATTATTGCTTAAAATCCCCATGCACTTACAAAGCTTTGTGACTAATGTTACAATAAGACTTAGTGAAACGTGCTAACTTGCAGACACCTAAAGAAGAAAAATAATGGGATTGTTAAGGGTTATCAAATCAAATATCGGCAATATTCTGTTTGTGCTTTTTGCAGGTATTATGTTCTTTAGTGCTGATGCGAGGACACTCCTGATCAAAGGGCTTATGAGTACCGGACTTTACAATGCCGATGCTCCCTCTGAAAAACTAAAAATAAGCAAATCCGCTCCTTCTGATCTTGCTTTCAGATCAGAAGATGGAGAGCTCCTTAAATTGAGTGAAAATAAAGGTGAAGTTTACTTTATCAATTTCTGGGCAACCTGGTGCCCCCCATGCCGTGCCGAAATGCCTTCAATAAATTCATTGTCTTCGAAGATTAAGAACAAGGATAAAGTCAATTTTATCATGGTAGATGTTGATAATAAAATTGCATCATCCGTTAAGTTTATGAAAAAACACTCCTACCAGCTAAAAGTCTATTCGAGTGAGTCGGTAATTCCCGAACATATTTTTAGCGGCACTCTCCCTACAACAGTAATTGTAGGACCAAAAGGAGATATCGTTTTTCAGCATAGCGGGATGGCAGATTATGATAATGCGGAAATGCTGAACTTCTTAAATGCCCTGAGCAGATAGAACAACATATTAGTAAAGTATTTTAGCCTCCCCTATTTAGAAATGCTTAATTTTGTAAATACTTAACCAACAAACAGCATGAAAATCCTTTTTTACACCATATTGTTTTTAATATCAGCAACAAGCTCGAGCCTGGCTCAAACTACCATCAGAGCCAATCAGGCATTAGACAAAAAAGACAATTGGACTCAGAAAGACCTTATTGAGCCATCTGCTTTGGCAGCAATTATCGCTAATCCGAAGGCTGATCAACCTAAAATATTCAACATTGGAGTGGTTGATAATATCAAAGGGGCTGTAAACATGGGCGGAGTAAGCGAAAAAGAGAATCTCCAGAAGTTAAATAATGCTTTATCAAAATTGCCAAAAAATACTTTTTTAGTCGTTTACTGTGGCTGCTGCCCATTTGAAAGATGTCCAAATATCCGCCCTGCAGTAAACATGTTGAAAACCATGGGATTCACAAATGGTAAACTGCTTAATCTACCTACAAATTTGAAACAGAACTGGATTGAGAAAGGCTATCCGATAGCGGCAAAATAACTTGAATCTGTTGTCAGTTGTCAGTTATCTGTTTGTGAAAAAGGGAATGCTTAATGTAGTTGATAATTATTATTGAATCCGTTCTCCTTCTCAACCCGATAGTTATCGGGTTTCAATTACCCTTCAAATCTTCACATATTTCCGAACCAGGGAATTTAGGTTAAATTTTTGCCATAATCGTGGAATTTTTTCTACACTATTTCGGGAATAATTTCCACACTTACCTCCACTATATGCTATTAGCAAGTTTAATTGATTTGGCACTTTCATTGTATTGTTTGTTCAATAATTATTTAACTAATTTTTATTCATTAAGGTTAATATATTTTCAATAATTAAGTACTTTTAGTACCTGTATTCTTTATTTGAATTGCCTGGTAGATACGTGGTTATTGAAATATATCTCTTTCAATGAGAAGGCAGGGCCATTTAAATTATGAAAAAACAAATTCTGGTTGTAGATGATGAGCTGAGCATATTAAAACTGCTCAATTTCATACTGTCAAAAGACTATGATCTTGTGATTAAACAAAATGGCGCAGATGCTATAAGCTGGCTTGAAGATGGTAATGATCCGGCACTGATCATTTCTGATCTTGAAATGCCATATATTGATGGTGGTTCATTTATAAGAAACCTGAAAATTAGCGGATTTTACAGAGATACCCCTGTAATTCTTCTTTCGGGGGCAGACAATCTTGATAAGATTGTTGAGCAAATGCCATTCCGGGCAGATTGTTATTTTAAAAAGCCCTTCAATCCTACTGAATTAAAGTCATCAATAACTGAAACACTTCAAAAGCAGAATGTCGCAAATAATTAAGCAGGGAGGTAATACTAACACCGTGCACCATTTAAGCATTGCTTATATGGGCACCGGTTCTACATCCTTGCTAATTAAGGAATTACCCTCCGAATTTTTCATAAATAAACATCATTCCTTAGAAGAACTTCAGGATTATCTGGATAATCAGTCAATTTTAACTTTACCTGACGTAATACTGATTGAAACCGATTCTGAGGGGAAGTGCTTTAAATTTATTGAGAAAATTAAAAAAAATCCACTTTATCGTGAGTTGATCATTGTACTGATTGCATCTGAAAGGGATAAAGCATGGAAATCAAGTGCTTTAAAATTAAAAGTCCACGACTTTTATGTAATGCCCTTCCCTGTTGAACATCTGATAGAAAGGCTACATTTTTTAGTTAAATTCAAATTGATCAGACCACAGCTTTCTGTACTGGAAAACTCTGATGTTATCTACAAATTACCACTGATGAAGCGCCTTTTTGATGTAGTAATCTCAACAATATGCATCATTGTTTTAGCACCCGTTCTAATTTTAACTGCAATATTAATTAGTTTGGACTCAAAAGGGCCGGTTATTTATAAAAGCAAAAGAGTGGGTACCGGATACAATATATTTGATTTCTACAAATTCAGGTCCATGCGGGTGGGAGCAGATAGCCAGTTAGAAGATTTATCAGATCTAAATCGATATAAGAATGATGAATCCCCGGTGGAAGAAGCTGATGACCAGAAAAAGCGAACAACATTTGTAAAATTAATTGATGATCCAAGAATAACCAGATTCGGGTCCTTTATCAGAAGGACCAGCATCGATGAATTACCTCAGCTTTTTAATGTTTTAAAAGGAGATATGTCTCTGGTTGGGAACAGACCATTGCCACTTTATGAAGCAGAAATGCTAACATCAAATGACTGGTCACAGCGTTTTATGGGGCCGGCGGGTGTTACAGGTTTGTGGCAAATAAAAAGTAGAGGAAAAAGAGATATTTCCGAGCGGGAACGGAAAAAATTTGATAACTTTTACGCGTCAAAATATTCATTCTGGTTCGATTTTGAAATATTGATTAAAACAATACCGGTCATATTACATAAGGAAAAATTTTAATATATGTTCAGAAAGTACTTTTTTTTAACAACGTTTTCTATACTTCTTTTAAGTAATTCTGCTAAATCGCAGGAATCAATGATGACAGACATTTCCTATGTTTTTCTTGAAAAACTGATTGCTACTGCCAAGGAGAATTATCCCCGAATGAATAGCTTTGAGGGACGGATTAAAGTTGCTAAAACAACTGTTGGGCAAGAGCAGCTATCCTGGCTGGATGCTTTTTCATTCTCTTACATTTATAATCCAAAAAACACTTTAGATCTGGCTACTCCCAGATTTTTTAGTGGATATCAGGTTGCCTTCAACTTCAACGTAAGTTCATTACTCCAGAAACCAGGAAATGTAAAGCAAGCCAGAGAAAGTGTAAAACTGGCTCAGTACGATCTTGATGAATATCATTTAACTCTGGAAACAGAAGTAAAACGACGTTATTTTAGTTATGTACAGGCTCTTTCCAATTTACGTCTTCAAACGAAACTTAGCTCAGACGCACTTAATGTCAGTAATGAAATTAAAACCAAATATGAAAAAAGTGAAATTACTTTTGAGCAATATACATTGTCACAAATGTCTTATTCAGGAGCATTGCAATCTAAAATTGCTGCAGAATCAAATTTTCTTATCGCCAAAGCATCTCTCGAAGAATTATTGACAAAAAAAATCGAAGAAATACAGTAGGGTAAAGTATGGAAGAACTAAAAAAATTCATCGACTTATTATTACGCTACAAAATAGTGTTAATCACTGTACCGCTTATTACGGTCATGGTAACTCTCTATATTGTACGAAACCTTCCTGATGTTTATCCGGCACAAGCCCAGATTGCAACAGGTATTGTCGATGAAACTCAACAAATGGCACTCTCCGAGGCCAGCGTACTCCAGGAGTCAAGAATTAATCAAAAATTTGTAAACATGGTGCAGGTCATGAATTCAAAAAGCATGATTGACCTGGTTTCATACAAATTAATTATACATGATCTGAGCGGTAAGCCATTCAGAGAACCCAGTGAACTTCTGAAAACATTAAATCTTGAGGCTAAAAAACATGCATTAAGTGTCTTCAAAGAAAAATACAGTAAAAAAGAGGGTTTAAATTTAAGAAATGACGATGAAGATGGTTTGCATCGCATATTAGGATCTATGGGCTATGACTATATGTCATTGATGAATGATATGCTGATATACCGTGCCGGAACCACAGACTTTATCTTCATTGATTATCAATCTGAAAATTCCGAATTATCCGCATTTGTGGTCAATACATTATCCAATGAGTTTACAGACTATTATACCGTTCTGGTAAAAGAAAATCAGCGTTCCTCTGTAAACTTCCTTAAAAACCTGTTGAAAATAAAATCTGATACCCTTCAAGATAGGATTAGCGGATTACGTGAATATAAAATTCAAAACAGAATATTAAATCTCAATGAACAATCCTCCCAGATCTATACTCAAACTGCAGATTATGAATTAAGAATGCAGCAGGCAGAAAAGGATATTGTAGCCATTAAAGGAACTATTGCCAATATTGATAAAAGGTTCGATCCTGCAGACCGCCGATACATGGAGTCGACCTTTACTGATATTAATCAAAAGATAATCGGATCAAAGGCTCAAATGAATGCACTTCAGGATAAGTACATTCAGAGTGATTTTGATGAACGCTATAAAAATTCAATCGATTCGCTTCAAAGAGTTGTAAGTGCCCAGATCAATACGATGTCGGATAAATACACTGACAATCCCCTAAGTTCAAAAACTGCACTCATACAAAAGAAACTTGATTTACAGATTGAGCTTGACCGTACTGTTTATGGATTGAATTCACTCAAGAATCAGCTTGCTGTGATGAGTAAGAAATTCGAGCAACTGGTACCGCATGAGGCTGTAATTCAAAGCTATGAACGGGATATACAAACAGGCAGTGAAGAATATCAGGATTTACTGGCACAGTATAACAAAGTAACCATGGAGGCCGAATTTCCTGTGAAACTCCGGCAAACTCAGGTTGCAATGCCGGGTGCAGCACTACCATCCAAAAAAATGCTCCTTGTTATTATCAGTGGAATATTAAGCGGTGTTTTTTGTGTGATTATCCTATTTATTATGTTCTTCCTGGATAACCGCATCCGTCGCCCGGCAGACCTCGTATTGCTTACCAAAGCTCCTGTACTTGGATATCTAAACCTTGTTGGGAAGTCAACACTTGACCTGAAGGGTATCTGGAAAAACCTGCATGGAACCGCAGAAATGCGTGAATTTAAAAAGCAGCTTCGCTCCACGCGATTTGAAGTAAACCGTGAACTAGCCCGAACCTCAGACCGTGGTCAGGTTTTAAGCATTACCAGTATCAGCGAAGGTGAAGGAAAAACACTTATAGCAGCCTGCATCGCTTATACCTATGTTATGGTCAATAAGAAAGTTTTGCTAATTGATGGAAACTTTGACAATCCTTCTATCACCAAAAACTCCAATACCAAATTATTCCTTGAAGATTTTCTGCACTCTGGTGACCTGGGTGGAATTAATTTTAATTCCGGAATAATGGTCATGGGAAACCGCGGTGGAGACAAATCATTGCTGGAAGTAAGCGATGAAGAGACCATCATGGAAAGGCTTGAACAATTACGATCACACTTCGATGTTATACTTGTTGAGACTCCACCTCTTGATGCTCTGAATAAGGCAAAAGAATGGATATTATTCACCGACAAAACTTTAAGTGTCTTTGAAGCTGACCAAACTATAAATGAAATAAAGAATCAACATATAAACTTTCTAACAACACTAAACGGCCAGTTTATTGGTTGGATTCTGAACAAAGTGAAGCAGCAGGGAAAACCTGAAGAACACATTGACCATGCAAATGTATTAGAATGATATGCCGTATCATATCACAATATATTTTTGGATAGTAATCCAGGTATTGATAGGATATAATCTTCTTTTGCCACTGATACTCTTTTTTTTTTACAAAATTTCGGGTATACTGAGAAAACAGACGCTGGAAGTTTGTCACGTTGAGGAAATTGATTACGCGGTAATTGTCACTGCATACGAACAAACCGATTTAATTCCTGCAGCAGTCAATTCAATCCTTAAATTAAATTACAGCAGGTTTTTGGTATATGTTGTGGCCGATAAATGTGATGTATCCAAACTGAATTTCAATGATGAG
This sequence comes from uncultured Sphingobacterium sp., assembly GCA_964524205.1. GTDB lineage: Bacteria > Bacteroidota > Bacteroidia > Sphingobacteriales > Sphingobacteriaceae > Daejeonella. The sequence continues at coordinate 16,457 of CAZGCG010000002.1, forward strand.
CGAGTAATTATGCTCAGACCAGAGCAAACCCTTGCAAGTAATACCGCTTCGCATTTCTATGCAATCAGGAATTTTAAACGAGAACACACACATCTCACAATAATTGATAGTGATAATTTAGTTGATAGCGGATACTTAAATGAGCTCAATAAATACTTCAACAGGGGTTTTATTGCAGTACAAGGAATAAGAAAAGCTAAGAATCTTGATACCAATATAGCGGCCCTCGATGCTGCGAGAGACCTTTATTATCATTTTTATGATGGAAGAGTTCTATTTGGTCTCGGCTCATCTGCAACACTTTCCGGTTCAGGGATGGCCTTTACCATTGGGCTGTATCACGAATGTCTGGAAGAAAAAGAGATACGTGGGGCAGGTTTTGATAAATTTCTTCAATATAGCATTGTAAAACGTAAGTACCGGATAGCATTTGCGGAAAAAGCAATTGTTTATGATGAAAAGACATCTGTCTCTGATCAATTAGTTAAACAAAGGTCCAGATGGATAAATACCTGGTTCAAATATTTTTTAAATGGATTTAAACTCCTGGCAATGGGTCTTCAGAGTTTTAATCTAAATCAGTTTATGTTTGGATTAACATTGCTAAGGCCACCCCTGTTTATCTTCCTGATTCTCTCATTAATATGCATGATTCTCAATATCTTTCTAAATCCTAACTTAGCTTTGATATGGCTCATTGCGTTTGTCTGCTTTTTAACAGGTTTTGGTATCGCACTATTCCAAAAAGATACGGATCTGAGAATTTACAAAGCACTAAAAAACATCCCTGAATTCATGTTCTTTCAAGTGTTATCATTGCTTAAAATAAGGTCGGCGAACAAAATTTCAGTGGCTACAAAACATCTTCACAAAAAATATTCTGAAGATTAGAAATTGACGATCTTGACATAAAAATAAATACTTAATATTGAGAGACGGGTATAAATTATGAGGTACAATCATATAAAAGACAGGAAAACAAGCAAGGAAATATTTCTTCTATTCAGTAAATATGGTTCGATGACATTGGCTTTCATAACTGTATTTTTCTTTTTTATGAAAATACTATTTCTCTGATTTTAGTTAGATAATTAAAGTTTAAGTGATACGATCAGGATTTAATAGCATGACATCATTCGCAAAAACCCTTGGGAAACCCCTGGGCTTTTTCGTCCTGCTTGCTATTTCTATATTATTTGCCTACGTCATAAATGCTGCCCAGATCAAAGGTGCAGCCATTATTATGATTCTATTAATCGGTCCTATTATTGCATTTGCTGTAATTTCTAAACCCAAATTTGGAATTACAGCCTTATTGATCGCTGCCTACCTGATCATGTGGATAATAAGGCTAAACCTGATCAAATTTCCATTAGGAACTTTAATGGATGGCCTGCTTGCATTATTAATAATTGGCTTGTTTATTCAACTGAAATACAGACCCGACTGGACATTCCTGAGTAGCCCTATCAGCCTAATGATCTCCATTTGGATTATTTATAATTTCATCCTGGTTGCAAATCCGGTAGCTCAATCCAAAATGGCCTGGCTCTATACCATTAGAAGTATGGCCATTGTGATGCTAACCTATTTCATATTCAGTTATCATATCCGGGATTTAAAGTTTATCAGACTCATCATTAAACTCTGGCTTGTACTAAGCGTTTTTGCCGGAATTAATGGATACAGACAACAGTTTATTGGTTTCATGGGATATGAAGAAGCCTACCTGTATTCTGACCCCTTAATCAGGGATCTCCTGTTTATAAATGGTGTTTGGAGAAAGTTCTCTATTTTTTCTGATCCAACAGTGTTCTCATATAATATGATTTTAAGCAGTCTGCTTTGTATTGGAATGATGTTCGGACCAATATCAATTAGAAAAAAAATATTCTTGTCAGTTCTGGTTATGTTTTTTGTCTCAAATATGCTTTTTTCAGGGACACGGAGTGCCTATGTATTATTACCGGCTGCAATGTTAATGCTAACTATTTTGGTTTTCAACCGGCAAATAATGCTTATTACGACCGGGGCGGCACTTTTTATGGCCGTAATCATTTTCATGCCAACGAGTAACCCGGTGTTGTATCGCTTCCAGTCAGCATTTAAACCATCTGATGATGCCTCCTTCAATGTAAGAGCCAGAAATCAAAAGATGATTCAGCCTTATATCTGGTCACATCCTATAGGAGGAGGACTTGGTTCTACCGGAGTTTGGGGTGCGAAATTTTCTCCGGGATCGTTTCTGGCATCATTTCCTCCAGACAGTGGTTATGTGAGGGTAGCTGTTGAAACAGGCTGGATTGGCCTGTTTATCTTCTGCTCTCTGTTATTCATCATTCTGCAAAAAGGCATCTCAAATTTCTTTAAAATGGAGGATCCGGAACTCAAAAGCTACTGCCTTGCCATGGTATTGATAGTTTATGCAATTACCATCGGCAACTACCCACAGGAAGCGATTACACAGTATCCTCTAAATGTTTATTTTTTCCTTGTCGCGGCACTGATTGATGCAACTTATAATCTTGATAAGGAAAAGCAAGAAGAAAAGCAAAAATTATTGAATGCCTTACCAAAATGAAAGCAATGAATATAAATTGGATTGGAATTTTAAAATGCCCGCTTACCGGCTTCGACCTTCGTGTTTTGACAGAAGAGGAGATTGCTATGCTAAACGCAGATTCTGCTGATCAAAAGCTATGGCAAGCAGATGGCTCGCCGATCAAACAGAAATTGGAACAAGGTCTGATCTCTTCCGATCAATCATATATTTATCCTATCATTAATGGAATAGTAATTTTATTGAAAGATCTTGCACTAACCCGCACTGCTGATAAATTCATTAAGGAAGAAAAAGATAAGGACAAACAATTAGTTCAAAATTTCTACAATCAGAAAGGTTGGTTTGTGAATGATGAAGGCAATTATGAGGATGCTGTTATTTACGAAGATCTTAGAGATGTTTCCAAAGATTATCTTAAAAAATGCCACGACCGTGTTTCCCGTTACCTGAATTCTTCTGGAACCTATATGCTGGATGCCGCTTCCGGGGCATTGCAATATCCCGACTATCTGCAGTATTCTGAAAATTACACCTACAGGGTATGTGTAGATTTTTCATTTCAGGCATTGTTAGAGGCAAGAAAAAAATTAGGAGAAAAAGGAATCTATGTTCTTGCTGATATGTGTAATATGCCTTTTAAGGATAATGTAATGGATGGCTTTGTATCCCTGAATACCATTTATCATATCCCCAAAGATCAGCAGGCACTTGCTATCCGGGAACTATATAGATTATTAGCAAAGAATGGTAAAGGGGTGGTGGTTTACGACTGGTATAAACATTCAGTCTGGATGAACTTTTATCTGCTGCCATTTCGAGGATTTGTTTTTATAAAGAACCGCTTATTAGGCCTGATCAGTAAACTTCTTGGAAAAGCTGAACCTGCAAAAAGACTTTATTTCTACGCTCATACTTATACCTATTTCAGAGAAAATCTGCCACCCTTTAAACTTGCGGTCTGGAGGTCACTAAGTGTACCATTCATGCGTTACTATATTCATCCTGCACTTTTCGGAAAACAGATCTTAAACTGGATATTTACTAAAGAGGAAAAAGAGCCGGAGCTTTGCGGCAGAAAAGGAGAATATCCAATGTTTATATTTGAGAAATAAAAATCAGGAATATGTCTCTCTCGTCTCTGATCCAATCTAATGATTCTTTGAAAAAAGTTGCTCGCTGGGCACTTATTTCACCAAATCAATACCGTCCGCGTTTATGGGTAAGATTGTTTCTTAATCCTTTCAAACATACACGGGGGAAGGGCTCCATTATCAGGTGGAGAACTAAAATGGATCTGTTTCCTTATAAAAATTTCGAATTGGGTTCTTATTCTGTTATCGAAGATTTTACGACAATCAATAACGGTGTTGGAGATGTTTTAATTGGTAGCAGGTCCTTTATTGGAGTTTCAAACGTCATTATAGGTCCGGTAGAAATCGCAGATCATGTGATGACAGCTCAAAATGTAGTCATTTCAGGAATGAATCACAGCTATGAAGATATTGAGACCCCCCCTACCATGCAAAAGGTCAGTACTTCAAAAATCAGCATTGCAGAAAATGTATGGGTGGGAGCAAATTCTGTTATTACAGCCGGGGTAAGTATCGGCCGGCATACTATAATTGGGGCAGGCAGTATAGTAACCAAAGATCTTCCGGCTTATTGTGTTGCAGTCGGAAATCCAGCGAGAATAGTAAAGCAATACAACCCGGAAACCAAAGTTTGGGAAAAAGTCAATCCATGATCCTGAAAGGAAAATATATCTTTATTCTGGGCGCAACAAAATTTGATGGTCCTGACCAGTCAACCAGTTTTAATATTGCAAGAGAACTTTCCAAAAATAATTTTGTCTATTATATAGACTATCCCATCACCTGGAAAGATTATTTCAACAAGAAGAACAATAAACTGATTCAGGTACGTAAACAATACTTCTCTCCGTTTTCAGACGGTATTGTTTCCAGCGAATATGATAACCTTAAAATCATCATCAGCCCGCCCCTGGTCAGCATCAATTTCCTTCCGGAGGGAAGAGTTTACAGGTCAATTCTTCGGATTAATGAATTTCTTATCCGGAAGCGGATGAAGATGGCCATCAAAAAAAATAAGATTAAGGATTTTATCTATATCAACTCATTCAACTTCCATTATCCACGAATTGCTGATTCATTAAAACCGGCACTATCTGTATATCATTGTGTTGATCCAATGATCATTCCCTATGATATGAAGCACGGAATTATCTCAGAGGATGAACTTGTATTAAAAAGTGATCTGGTTATTTGTACAAGCCGAATGCTTTACGAAGAAAAGAAAAAACAGAATCTCAACACCTATTTCATACCCAATGCTGCCGACATTGAACATAGTTCTAAAGCCCTTAATGAAAACTTAAGCATTAACCACCATTTAGAAGGAATGGCACGTCCGGTTATCGGTTATGCAGGCAGTATTGAAAGACGTTTTAATTATGAACTGATCAGGGAAGTAATTGATGCTAACCCGGATAAAAGTTTTGTATTTGCTGGCCCCCTCATGCCCGAATTTGTCCCTGACTGGTTCCTGAAAACTCCCAATTTACATTATATCGGACGTTTGCCTTTTGAGGATATGCCAGGACTAATTAAAGGATTCGATATTGCCATAATCCCATTCAAAAAAGATGAAGTCAGCAGAACGATTTTCCCCCTAAAATTATTTGAATACCTTGGAGCTGGCAAACCCGTCATTGCAACCGATTTCAATCCTGATCTTGAAGAATTCACACATGGTATGGTTTCATTCTGCAGGGATGCCGCCTCATTCATAAAGACTATTGAGGAGGTACTGAAAACAGACAATCCTCATTTAAAACAGGCCCGAATCAGTGTTGCGAAAGAAAATACCTGGGAAAAACGGGGAGAAGAAATTGCGGAACTAATCTTTAATACGATTAAAAATAAGCAATTCTAACTGAAATTATCTTCTGAGCACTTTACTTTTAAAAACCGACTGGCATATATCAATAAAGGCTGAAAAACTCGACAGGCCTTCCTTACCCAAAGTTCGCTTATATAAAAACCTGTTACAGGCTTCTTCATCCCAGGGTTTGGTGAAAAAATCCCTGAAATAAGAACTGTCAGGGTTTACAAGAATTTCAAGATCATCCTGCCATTCATATTTCATTAGGGTCAGATCGCTATGAGTTTGCTGCATAATTTTGAAGCCTAAAGAATTCTTTGGCAGAAACTCCTGAAACACATAGCCAAAATCCATAACCGGTTTAAATCCAATCTGCTCCTTTTCATACATTACGATCTTATTATCTATCTCTTGCAGAATCCAGCGATGAGATTCCTTTGGAATTAAGAACTCCCCAATAATTGAAGGAGTTTCCATATATCCACCTGAAGCAACTCGTACCTGCTCCTTTACAAAACGGATAGGATCCTCAACATGCTCCAGTACCTGAGCACATATTACGTAATTAAATGACTTATCTTCAAAAGGAAGTTCTTCGCCATCAGCACTTAAAAATTGCTGGTGGGTTAACACTTTTATATCACCGCTACGGTGATAATTTGAGTCTACAAATTTATCAACAACAACATTTGCCCGGGGATGGGGATTATGCCCTCCTCCAACTTCAAGTACTCTGTCTGTAGGTTTTATTGAGAGGTCAAACCTCGAGCTGGGGTTCCTTAATTTCATCGTAATATTATATCATAAAGATACGTTAAACTAATAAATTTCAAAAAAATAAAGCGTCAAAGAAGCTTATTATTAGTCTTAAACTAGTTTGAGAAAGAACCTGAAGCCGCCTTGTTATAAAGATCAAATAATTTTGGCCTGATCACATCCGGATGAAATTGTTCCTCATAACAACGTCTTGCATTTCTGGCCATCTGGAGATATTCTTCCTCAGATAATGCAAAAACAGCAGCCATAGCGTTTGCGATTTCTTCCGTGCTATCAACCACAATACCTGCTCCATAGTTATGTATTACGTCAGAAGTTGGAACCTGCCTGGAAACTATCACAGGCTTAAATGCCGATAATGCCTGAATTACACTCAATCCAAAACCTTCATATCTTGAAAGATGAATATATGCTTTTGAAATGCTTAAAATCCTGTTCCGCTCTGCTTCGTCGACCTTGCCAGTAAAACTAACATGTCTGTCTAAATCAAGCTTGAGATCCCTGCAAATATTCTGTCTTAACTGATCTGATAAAGGATCAGCCGGGCCAACAATCGTTAAGTTTATCCCGGAAGGAACATCTTGTGAATTCACAAACAAGCTGAAACCTTTTAAAAGCCTGTCAATACCCTTCTGATATATATCAGACCGGCCAATAAAGCAGACACGGTTTTCAATTATGTCCATGTTCAAAGAGATCTGCATATCATGCACCTGATTGCCAACCACCAGAATTGGCCGCGAGGTAAGCAATCGTAAACAAGGAATACATTGATTAGTTAATGCATGAATATAAGATGCATGATCCAGGACATATTTATCAATAAAGTGCACAAAAAAATCTCTGTAAATTCTTTTTACCAAAGGTCGATCCGCTCTGAATTCTTTACAATAAACATAAGAATCATGTGGAGTTACCAGGTAAGGTATCTTATAACGGTTTAACAATCTGCCAACCAAATAGTTATTGAGATTATATATATGATTAAGATGGAAAACGGAATTACCAGGAGCTAAATCAGCTAACCATACCTTAAATCCCGATGAAAGTTTCAAAGCAGGTAAATCCTTTGAACCAAACCGATGAATCCTTATTTGATCAATCGTGCTTGAATTGTAAAAGCCGGTTTCCTCTGAACTATCAAATTCTACAAAATGAAAATCAATATCACCTTTCAGCGCCGTAACATTCTGGAAATTGAACTCAGCCAGGCCATCAGCCAGACCGGGCCGGTAATTACCTAAAATATAAACAGTTAAACTTTTCACCATGTAATATATCTCAATTGAACTGAAGGGTCAATGGAATAACAAAATAACCCTTTTTGATTAAATACTATTCATTGAATAAAATATTTACAGATTAATCATCCTTCGCAGAATAAAATTTAAAAAAATTAATGGTTTATTAATCTAATCACTTATAATTATATTTAGAGTTAATTATTCAACGGACAATAGAATGGGGTTTTGCAGCTTATTCTTTTGCCGGTAGAATTATAGCAAAGATGAAATTCGTACATGATATATAATACCCCGGAAACAGGTTTGTATAATGCACCGGATTTTTTGAATTTAACCAGGAAATTGATTAGCAAAGGAAGTAAATAATGAATTTTTTTAAGAATCCAGACTGGTTAAATCAGTTTCAATACCCTTTTGCGACCTTCGATGAAATCCCCGCTGAAGTATTTGATTCTGTGAACATGGACCTTGACAGAATTCAAAGTAAATCTCCATTAGTTAGTATAGTAATTGCAGCATGGAACGAAGAGGTAAACATTTTAAAATGCATTGCCAGCTTGTCGAAAATGAAAACAACCATTCCTTTCGAAATAGTTGTAGTTAATAATAATTCAAGTGATCAGACACAAAAAACTCTGGATCGATTAAATATAAAATCACTATTTGAAGAGGTTCAGGGTTGTGGCCCGGCAAGGCAACTGGGCCAGGAGAATGCATTGGGGCAGTATATCCTAATGGGTGATGCAGACTGCCTTTATCCCGATTGCTGGCTTGATGAAATGATCAGTGTTCTTTCACTGCCGGAAGTGGTATGTGTATATGGCCGCTACTCTTTTATCAGTGAACCCGGATATCCGCGCTGGAAACTGAGCAT
>CAZGCG010000002.1:24915-31564 GCA_964524205.1 uncultured Sphingobacterium sp.
GATGGAAGCATCTCAGGTGCACTAATTATTCGCTTCTTCAAAGAACTTAGGCGTTTTTTTTATAATTTGCATTCAAGATTACCCGAAAATAAAAAACCATAAGGAAAGTCCTGATCTTCAGAAGCTATGACCTCAGACTACTTTTTTAAAGATGTCAGTTTACTAATTACCCATTACAACCGAAGCAGCTCACTCGAACGTCTCCTTCAAACCTGCAGGGATCTCAATTATATATTTGAAGAGATTATTGTTTCAGATGATGGCAGTTTACCCGAACATTTAGAAGTAATCGAAGAACTGCAAAGTCATTATGAATTCAAATTGATTAAAGCTGAAATTAATAGTGGGCTTGGCAATAATATTAATAAAGGACAGGCAGCCGTTACCTTACCCTATACACTTTATGTTCAGGAAGATTTTGTGCCATTGCCTGCGTTTGGCGAGCGATTTAAGGATGCTCTTGAAATAATGGAGAAAAAGAAAGATCTGGATATCATTCGTTTTTATTCATATATCCAGTATCCACATTTGGTACCCTTTGAAAATGGATTTTCTCAAATGATCTATAAGCCCTGGTCATTAAATTACTTTAAAATCTACTATTATAGTGACCATCCTCATTTGAGAAGATCGAACTTTATAGAAAAATTCGGCCCATATACAGAGCATGTTAGTGTAGACCGATCTGAGTATCGGATGTGCGTATCTTTTATCCAGCAAAAGGGTAAAGGACTTTTCTATAACAATTTCCAAAGCCTCTTCAAGCAAATAAATCCGGAAGAAGAGCCAAGTACTACGATACGTGGGGCATTGACCTTGAGTGAAAACCCATTCATAAAATTCATCAGAGATATATACCGTCAATTCAGGTACAATTATGATCTCAGATTTCTTAGAACCAATCACGGTTTTGCAATTCAATCAGACATCGCAAAACTCAGAAAAGAAAGCAACAGCTTCATTGATCTTTCTAAGGCAGTTTTAAATAAGTTCCTGAGCACTTATGTCAGACTCAGGTATGCAGGCGTATCCAGAGAATATATGCAGTTTTATAAGGACACCTATTATTGCCAGATTGTCCAGCTCAGGCATCTTATAGAGGATTTCATTATCAGGAAAAAATATAAAACAATTTCGTTCAATGGTGAATTTGCACCAGAACTACAGTTTGTTCTTCCATTTGCTTATTGGCATTTTAAAAATGGGACTTTGGATAAAACACTATCATCAAAATATTCGAAAGAACTCTACTTTTTTTCTACGAATCATGAGGAGGCTTTTGATGAACGATCTAATGAAGGAAATTATAATTTTGAAATACCCCGAATACTATACAGTCAGGATTACGATATTAAAAAATGGGAACAGGTACCTTTAAAGCAGACCTACCAGAATTTAGTTTATGTTTATGATAAACCAATTCTGATCATAGCAAATCGTTATAATATGGAATGGGATGATGCGCCTGTCAGCTTCCTGAGTATTCCGGTACTTGATTCAATTATAAAAAAACTCAGAAACCAGTATACCATCATTTATAACCGACCGAGATCACAAAATATTACTATTGATGAAAGTGTAATATATGATCTTCATGAATATGAATGGCTGGAACAAGAGCATCCCGATGTAATCCTGATGGAAACATTATTTAAAGAGAACAAAGCGAATGCAAATAATTTCAATCATCTCCAATTGATGGTTTATGCAAATGCCAGCCATTTCATTTCAACACATGGGGGAACAGCAACTCTGGCCAGCTATTTCGGAGGTATAAATCTGATTCTTTCAAAAAAAGGCCCTGAACACCATTTTAAATGTTATCAGAAATTATACCCAAAACTATCAGGGGCACGAATATACCATGCAAGAAGTGAAGATGAATTGTTCAATCAAATTGACAATTACCTATCCAATGAAAAAAAGCATTCCCACTAATGAAGATCTTCAATAAAGATCTTTACTGGATCAGAGCAGGTTTTTTTTCCCTGCTTCAGAACCTTTCTGGCGTTTTCTTTAGTATAGGTAGTTTCTATATCCTATTGAGAATATTAGGGCCCAAGGAGTATGGAGTTTGGGTACTATTCATGGTAACTACCACTATTATTGAGACTGTGAGAGGCGGGCTTCTTCAAAATGCATTAATCAGGTTCCTTGCCGCTGAAGAAAAAAGTGAACACCATAAGATTACAGCCGCCTCATTCACCATCAGTGGTATTCTAAGCCTCGTATGTATCATGTTAATACTTGGATTTGGAGGCCTTCTTGCAACAATATGGGAAGCTCCAGAACTGACTCTGATCTTCAATACATTTTGTATAACCTTCATCATCTCAGGTATCCTAACCCAGTTTAACTGCATTCTTCAGGCCAATCTTCAATTCAGAAGTATCTTTTTTAGCTCCTTTATCATGCAACTGGGCTTCTTTACTTATGTATTTGCTTGTTATACCTTCGATTTAAATATTAGCCTAATTAATCTTGTATATGTACAGATTGGGACCAATGTTATCGGAGCATTAATTGCATTTTTACTGGTCAGGCCTTATTTAACCATTTCATTTAAGATCTATTCAGACTGGATTAAGAAACTATTTAATTATGGGAAATATGCTTTTGGGACCTCCGTAAGTTCTATCCTTTCGGTTACAGTTGACCAGATGATGCTTGGTGCAATACTTTCACCAGTTCAGGCTGGTGCATTTAATGTTGCAGTCAGAATCACTAATCTGCTAGATATCCCTACCAATGCAGTTGCAGTAATTGTGTTTCCTCAAAGTGCCAAACGGATGGCAACCGAAGGAAAAGAAGGAATAAAGTTCCTCTATGAAAAATCGGTAGGTACCCTGATCGCATTACTGATTCCCGGAGTTATATTTCTTTACCTTTTTTCTGATTTTGTAGTTACTTTGGTCGCTGGTACAAATTACAAAGACATCATTCCGCTTCTTCACATCACATTACTCTATTGCCTTTTTACCCCCTATGGAAGGCAATTTGGAAATATATTGGATTCCATTGGTAAAACCCGTGTAACCTTTTTTGTAGTGCTGCTGGTCACCACAATAAATATAGGATTAAACTATCTATTCATCAGCAGATTAGGGGTAATCGGTGCTGCATATGCCACTTTAACTGCTCATATAATCGGCTTTTTCATAGGCCAAAAAATTCTCAGGAAAGAACTGAATGTAAATATCAAAAACACATTTATTTATGCATGGCAGTTCTATCCTGAATTTTTCAGAAAGTACCTAAAAGCTTCATGATTAATCTAAGTATAAGGATGAATAAAGGAATGAGGAGCATGAAAAAGGGAATGAAAGTCAAGAGATGCTATTAACATGATAATCGATTTTTAATTAAAATCAATGCTAACCAACTGAGAATTAAAACGTTATTATTTAAGAGCAAAAAAAAATCTAGTTTTCGTTTTGCAAGCAAAAATTCTCAATTTGGAACTGGTAAAAAAGCTACCAAAAATTCTTTTCCCAGATATTATTTATCTTTATAACTGCAGAGTTTGTATCTGTCGGGTGATTTACTGATTTCCCAATTTAATAAGCACTAATTTATAAAATCTGGTTCAATGGGTTATTTTCAATCACTGTTTCTTAGGCAGGAATCTTTACCCCTGAAGGAATAAAGAAGAAATTAACAAAAGAATCCTCATCAGTGAAATCTATAAGCTTAACACCATCAAATATCTTTACCACATAGCCCTTTGAAGTTAAATAATCCATTGTCATTGTACGGACCTCATTATTCCAGAGTTCACTATATATAATAGGCATGTGCTTATTGATCAATGCCTGACCGCCTTTCAATACATAATACTCAAAATTTTCTACATCAATCTTGATTGCAGTGACCTTTTCAGCATTTTTAATTTCGGGTATATCATCCAGCCTTTTCACTATTGCTGTGATAATTTCTCCCTCCGTTTCCTCTGTTATAGACTCTTCCTGATAATTATGACTTAGGCCAGTCATTAATACATTGCTGACAATCGGAACTATCATTTTAATTTCGCCGTTTGTATCACCTAATGCTATTTTGAAAACCTTTGTATTCGTTAATTTAAAATATCTGATCACACGCTCAAGTGTAGAAATATTAAGAGGTATTGGCTCAAAACAGAATACAGTTACTCCAGGCCTCAACTGGGCGATGGGTGTAGTATTTAGTCCGATGTTCGCACCAATGTCTAAAACAACACCTTCGTTCGGAATAAGACTGATAAAATGCATAAACTCATCCCCAAAAGGATACCTTTTGAGCCTTTTAATTGTTAATATGGCAAAAAGAAAGAGGTAGGTTTTCAATCCAAATAGCCTTCTTAAAACATAAATTACCTTATACTTCATTATATGTGTACACCAAGTTTGACCAAACGCTAATCGTCAGGCAAATGAGATTAATTTTTTAATAGTATTACTACACCTGTAGACTACTTTTATATCTATCTGATAGACAATATTAATTCACAATTAAATAATATTATACAAGTTAATTAATCCTCTAAACAGATTAATTAACTTACATCAAAATTAAATTTCTTAGAATAAAGAGCAAGTAATATATCCTTTAATCATTATGACTTTATCATTAAGATGTAATAACATTAATACTTATATAAATCAACTAAGTATTAGTGAAATTTATTTGTTTTAAGGATTGTGAAAGAGCCATTAATAAACCGTAGCAACAAAATTTAAATTTCTTGCAATATAGTTACAACTACTCTCTATAAACTCAATGTTAAACCCAAAAGAACGAAGGTAATCAAGTAGTTCAATAAGCTCATAAACACTCTCTGATGACTCAAACGGAATGATTTCAATTTCAAAGTTCATAATGAATCATAATCCTTTAATGCAAAAGCCTATAAGACTGACTCCCTAAGGATTCTGGTAAAACACAAAATAAAGCAGCTTTCCTCAATCTTTAAAAGCCCTATTGCAGTAAATTTATAATCTAACTCCCATTCCCAAAACAGTAGCATCGAATATCTTCAACCCCTGAATAATTAGGGCAGGAAAAGATTTCCATTATTCCGGTAACCAGATTGAGTATTGGAATACCAATCAGCAAACTGAGTACCTCCCGATTCTGCCCATCCCTGAAATTTAAGATATCCTCCTGTAATATTCATGTATTCTACAGGGTAATTAAATGGCTTAATGGGGATGTCGATAGCCCATGGCAAACCCGTACTTGTTACATAATATCTAGCTGCTGCAACACTGGAATTATCATCTCCTGTTCCAAAAATAGAAGTAGTACCTAAACTCGTTGGAGTCTTACCTGGAAGATGTATCTCGTGATTACGTCCATTTCCAAGTCCTGCATTCCAGATGAAAGGATTATAAGAACCTAAGCCGAAGGTATTTAGAGCAGGACCATTACTCACATTAAAACTTACAGAATAATTCTTTAAAGGTGAAATTGGTTTTCCTGGAAGTGTATTCCACTCTTGCATTTCATCCCGTATATCCTCAAATATTTTAATTACTGCTTTAGTTTGCCCGGCCTCCAGTGTTCCACCACTAACACCACTTACACTTGAACGTAGTGTAGGGAATTCTACAGCAAAACCAGTATCATAACCAGAGCCTGTGGCGTGGAGGGTATAGTCCCCGTTTACTTGTACAACCCTATTCTGAGCATTGGTTACGATCTTGTATCGATAGGATACCACGACATCATTTAAATCGTAATCCCCTTTAATTGGCCATTGGTCTTCAAATGCTACAGTTGCTCCGGAACTTGGTGAAGAAGATGGATAATAGTTGTTGTAAGCTTTGTTCGGATCATTCGGATATTCATCCTGAGCATCCATCACCCCATCCCCATCAGAATCGGCCGGAGGTGCTGTACCATTGCCTTCGGTATTACAATTAGATACAGGTATGTATATACTGCAGGCCTGCACAGCTCCACCTGTGAATTGTGCGTTATTATTAGTTTCAATGCCATTAAGATCACAATACTGAATGGCATTTTCAATTCTCCCGCTATTGATAGTGGTATTACCTGAAACTTTTACCAATGAAGTTGTACCATAACCTTTAATTTTATTATTAATGGTCATATTAGTTGTTCTAAGCATCGCTCCATTGTAAAGGGCCAGCTCACCATTGTTCCCGTTTAAAGTAGTAGTATTGTTAACCTTTACCAGACTGTAATTCTTTAATACTGCATTGTTATTGTGGTTGTAATCTGCCTTAACCCATAATAAACAGTTATTGACGAACTCACTGTTATTATTTAATTGAAAACTTTGGTTAGTGGTGATTGAACCGTTATTTGTGCACACATTATTTGTATTCACATTCATCGTTCCACCAATACTTATAATCCCATTATTCATGAAATTTGAGTTCGAGTTCAGATTAAAATCACCAGTTGTGCTGAATGTATTTTCATTCGTAAAAGAACCACCCGGAGAAAAAGATCCATTAACAATAGCAGTTCCATAATTTATAAATGCACTCTTTGAGCCATTCAGGTTAAGATTGCTAAAAGTTGCTGAACCTGTCTTGGTAATGATCAATAAAGCACTATTGTTTAAGGAGGCATTCTGTACTGTTACATTTGTACCGCAGATTCTTACAGTTCCTCCATTTCCATTAAAGCCAACAGTAAT
>CAZGCG010000003.1:0-30046 GCA_964524205.1 uncultured Sphingobacterium sp.
CCAATTTCGCCAGTTCCTCAGCCATTGCTGCACCAATCTCAGCCGGAGATTCAACCACGCGAATACCACATTCTCTCATGATTTTCATTTTGGCAGCTGCAGTATCATCGGCACCGCCAACAATTGCTCCTGCATGACCCATACGGCGTCCCGGAGGCGCTGTTTGACCGGCGATAAAGCCTACGACCGGTTTAGTACCATTTTCCTTGATCCAGTAAGCTGCTTCAGCTTCCATTCCGCCACCGATCTCACCGATCATTACAATACCTTTGGTCTCAGGATCATTCATCAACAGCATTACTGCCTCCTTAGTTGGTGTACCAATGATTGGATCTCCACCGATACCAATTGCAGTAGTAATTCCCAATCCTGCTTTAACAACCTGATCAACAGCTTCATAGGTTAAGGTTCCTGATTTAGAAACGATACCTACACCACCCTTTTTGAAGATAAATCCTGGCATAATACCAATTTTAGCTTCATCAGCGGTGATAATACCCGGGCAATTCGGACCGATCAGACGACAATCCTTATCTGCAATATATTCTTTAACCAGAATCATATCCTTTGTCGGGATACCTTCGGTAATACAAACAATAACTTTAATTCCTGCCTCGGCAGCTTCCATGATCGCGTCAGCAGCAAAAGCCGGCGGCACAAAAATAATGGATACATCGGCGCCTGTTTTATCAACGGCATCCTTAACAGTATTGAAAACCGGTCGGTCGAGATGACTTTGTCCTCCCTTTCCCGGAGTTACACCACCTACAACCTGTGTTCCATACTCTATCATCTGGGAAGCATGATATGTTCCCTCATTACCTGTAAAGCCCTGAACTATTACTTTTGAATCTTTATTAACCAGTACACTCATTGAATATTTTTTTGTACAGCAAAGCTAAGAGAATCGCTCAGAATGTCAAAAAGTAAAGGAAAAGAATTATTGTTTTTTATCACTGATCTCCGGGGAAAGCTTGAAATGGAATTTCATGAGTGTTAGGAAATTTCAGCTTTCGCCAAATGGCATTAAGTTAATATATTAAATACTTAATATTCAGTACTTTGCATTTATTCAGGATTGGAATTATTCCGTGTGATTTCAAATTTATACCGCTCATAGCCGCGGAGGCCTATTCACTTTTTCCTTGATGAAAAAGTAACCAAAAAATCAAGACAAAACGAAGCTCCCACCACTTGAGGCCATACACCCGGCCCGCCGTTTTGTCCTCCCCGCGCTCAGTGAATCCTTATTCATTCATATTAATTTCCATTTATTGAAATTTGAAGGTTACTAAGATTAACGTTAGAGGTTTAGGAATGTTCATCCATCAACGGCTGCGTACAGGGCTATTAAAGTAAGTGCTATGGCAATTTTTGTATTTACCGCCCTGTCCAATGCCGCAAAAAAGAGTATATTAATGTTCCTACAATGGCGACACCCTAGGATGTTTCTAGTGATCCAGAGATATTTTTATTATACGCCACGCTAGTGCTGTTTAAGACAGGCTCTTATTGTTTTTTATTCGTAAGAAGACTTGATCACATCCTCGGCAGTTTTTGGATTTATTGCTCTTTTATATGCCTCCTGATCAAATTCCTTTTCACTTTTTGCAATCACCACCGAAGCAACCCCATTACCGATCAGATTGGTAATAGCCCGGGCTTCAGACATAAAGCGATCAACTCCCAATAAAATGGCAATACTCTCAATAGGCACAACTTTTAAGGCCGTAAGTGTGGAGGCCAGTACAATGAACCCACTGCCGGTTACTCCTGCCGCACCTTTGGATGTGACCATTAATACTCCAATGATGGTTATCTGCTGACCAATACTCAGGTCGATATTAAAAACCTGTGATAAAAAGATGACTGACATTGACAGGTAAATTGATGTCCCATCCAGATTAAATGAATAACCTGTCGGGACTACAAGTCCCACAACAGATTTAGAACAACCAAATTTCTCGAGTTTTAGCATCATACTGGGCAGCACCGACTCGGAGGAAGAGGTTCCCAGAACGATCACTATTTCCTGTCTGATGAATTTTAAAAACTGCCACAAACTGAATTTATACAAATAGCAGATTAAGTTCAGGACGACAAATATGAACAAAGCCATGGTCATGTAAACAGCGATCATCAGCTTTCCGAGCGGGTAAAGTGTTGATAATCCATAAGTTCCGATCGTAAAGGCCATACCACCAAACGCACCGAAAGGAGCCAGCTTCATGATCATTTTCATGATATTGAATATCACCTGCGATAATTTTTCGAATGTGACAATCAGTGAGCTGCCGGTTGATCCCATACGGCTCAGCGCAAAACCAAAAAGTACTGCAAAGAACAGAATCTGAAGAATATCACCTTTGGCAAATGATTCAAATATATTCTTGGGTACGATGTGGGCGAAAAACTCGAGCCAGTTCATCTCAGAAGCTGATTCCTGGTAGGTCTGTATTTTTGAAGGGTCGGCATGAGTGGCAGCCACATCAACACCTTTGCCGGGTTTAAATATATTGGCAACCAGCAATCCTATGATGATTGCCAGAGTAGTTATCAGTTCAAAATAAAGTAAAGCCTTACCTCCTACTCTCCCAACTTTTTTCATATCTCCCATTTGGGCAATACCAAGTACAATGGTAAAAAATATGATTGGGGCGATCAGCATGCTGATCATATTGATGAATGTCTGACTGATCAGTTTGGCCGTAGGTGCAAATGCCGGAAAATTCATACCAACTAAAACGCCGATTACGATTGCAACAAGCACCTGAAAAGTAAGATGGGAAACGACTCGCTTCATAAAATCGGGAACAAAATCATAAATACCGAAGTTAATTTAATTTTCAGGATCAGAAACCAAAAAATTAAGGTTTTGCTATGCCTTCTGAATTAAACTGAAGATCGTACAACTTCCTGTAAAAGCCATTTAATTTTAAAAGCTGCTGATGGGAACCCATTTCCTTAATTTCACCATGATCCAAAACGATGATCCGATCTGCATTTTGGATGGTTGAAAGGCGGTGGGCAATTACAATCGAAGTTCGGCCCTGCATTAATTTATTGATGGCATGCTGAATAAGTTCCTCAGTTTCGGTATCTACAGATGCAGTTGCTTCATCCAGCACCAAAATCTGAGGATCATATACCATTGCCCGGATAAAAGAAATCAACTGTGCCTGACCAGCGGATAAGGTTGCTCCCCGCTCCATCACATCATAATCGAATCCTCCGGGGAGTTTCATGATGAATTCATAAGCACCCACCTCTTTTGCGGCCTGAATGAGCTTCTCTCTGCCAATCTCTTCATTACTCAGATTAATATTATTGGCAATGGAATCTGAGAAAAGAAATACATCCTGCAAAACAGTCGCAATATGTGACCTCAGATAACTTAATTTGTACTCCCTGATATCATTTCCATCTACCAGAATACTTCCCTTGTTAATCTCGTAAAAACGGTTCAGAATATTGATTATGGAAGATTTCCCTGCACCTGTTGCTCCTACCAATGCAAGCGTTTCTCCCGGTTTAACATGGAAAGAAATATCTTTTAAGACCCAGTTTTCATCGTTATAGGCAAACCAAACGTTTTTAAATTCAATATCGCCTTTCAATTTTTGAGGTTGCAATATTCCTTTATCTTCAGTCTGCTCATCCGTATCAAGCACATTAAAAATCCGCTCAGCACCTACCATACCCATTTGCAGGGTATTGAACTTATCAGCAAGTTCACGGATGGGCCTGAACAGCATATTGATATACATGATAAAAGAAACAACTACCCCTGGACTGATGTCATCCGAAAGGATCGATTTTGATCCATACCATACCAGAAGTCCGATAGATACGGCAGAAATGATCTCGACTACAGGAAAGAAAATGGAATAGTACCAGTTAGAGCGGATATGGGCATCACGGTGTTTTGAGTTGATATCTTTGAATTTCTTCATCTCCTGATCTTCCCGGGCGAAATATTGAATGATCCTTATTCCGGTGATATGTTCCTGTAAAAAGGTATTCAGGTTGGCCACCTGAGTCCGCACATCCTGAAATGCCGATTTAATAGCTTCCTTAAAAACAAGGGAAGCCATAATTAACAAAGGCATTGGAATCAATACCACAAGAGTCAGTTCCCAGTCAACATAAAGCATCACGGCAATGATTGCAATTACCTGCAGAATATCGCCAACAATTACAATAAGTCCCTCAGAAAATATATCTGCAATAGTTTCAAGATCTGAAACCGTCCGGGTAATCAACTGACCAATGGGTGTACGGTCAAAATATTTAAGTCTCAGGTTACTGATATGATTGAATACTTTAACACGCAAATCCTTAATTACTGATTGCCCTAAAATATTTGTATAGAAGGTATGAAAATATTGAACAATGGTCTGAACCAGCAACAGCCCGACCATCAGGAGGCTCATATCAATTAAACCGGTGTGGTCATTTAAAAGAATATATCTGTCGAGGGTAAATTGAATCAGCCATGGACGAAGCGGAGCCAGAATGGCAAGTAATATTGTTAAAACGATTGACCAGATAAATATTCCACGATAAGGAGAAACGTACCGGAATACCCTTCTCAACAGGTTGATATCTACTGCATTACCGCTAACCTTAGCCATTTGTATTTTCGATCATTTATTTTCTAAACTAAACCCGGCATTTAAATTTCATCCGAAATATATGGGTACTTAACTTCTGTCAGGAATAAGCCGCAAGCAGGTACTGATTCGCCGGCATTTGAGCGATCCTTGCTTTCAATAATCCCATGAATATCCTCCACATTCATTTCCCCTTTACCTATTCTGACCAGCGTGCCGACAATTGCCCGAACCATATTCCGGAGGAAGCGATCGGCAGAAATATGAAAGGCTATGCCCTTATCCGTAAGAAGCCATTCTGCCCTGCTAATCACACAATTATTGGTAAATGTTTGGGTATTCGACTTGCTGAAGGAACTGAAATCACGATACTCCATCATCAATTTTGCAGCCTTATTCATCAGCCCTAAATCGGGTTCATCACGCAAAAGCCAGGATAAATTATGAAGAAATGGGTCTTTTGAAAAATGAATATGATATTCATAAGAACGTAAACTTGCATCAAAACGGGCATGTGCATCCGGTGCAACTTTTATGAATCTTTTAAGCGCAATATCATAGGGAAGCATCGCATTAATACTGAGCAGAAATCTTGGATTCATCACATCGATATCCACAGGAATATCCGCATGTGCAAAAAGCTGCCTGGCATGTACTCCGGTATCGGTACGACCGCATCCAAGAGTTTCAATTTCCTGTCTGCAAATGGTTGACAATGCTTTATTGATCAACTCCTGCACTGAAAGGGCATTCTGTTGAATCTGCCACCCATGATAGGCCGTTCCATTGTATGCCAGTTCCAGAAAATATCTCTGTGTTGTATCCAATCTCTAAACTAATATTGAAATGCCAAAGATACTCAACCGCAGCTTCAATACATTGCATGAATGAATAATCACAAGGCTAAAATATTTATATTTGTTTCAAATTATCAACCCATGCTTCAACGAGTACAAACCATCTGGCTTTTTTTTGCTACCGCTGCAATTTTCAGTCTGTTTCTATTTCCTTATCTGCAGGTTATCAATCCTGATGGCACTTCAAAGGCTGTAAAAGTAACCGGTGTCTATGAAAGTATTGGAGGAAATATCGTTCAGACTGAACCTTTTCTGGCCTTAACCATAGTAACGGTCATACTCGGATTAATTCCCTTTCTGGCTATTTTTCTATTTAAAAACAGGAAAAGGCAAATGATGCTTTGCTATATCTGCATTGCAGGAATTCTGGGTTTTAGTTTCTGGATGGTTCAAACCGCAAAGCAGGTACTTGGGAATATCACATTGCAAACAGAAAATTACGGACTTGGAGTCATACTTCCATCATTGAGTGTATTGTTTGTTATTCTGGCACTCAGGGGAATCAGAAGTGATGAGAAACTGATCAAATCGGCGGAGAGGTTGAGGTAATGCGGATTAGGGTCAATCTCCCATTACCATTTTCTAACAATTGCCTCATTTCTTTCAAGGATCAATTAAATAAGTTTATTCATCGGGCTAAAGCCCAATCTAACTTTCCACACCTATTATCGAATTTTAGGCTGAAGCCCTAAAACGATCTAAACGTTAACCCCAGCTAAAGCTGGGGCCTATTGAGAACCGTAATGATCCATGATTAAATAAAATAAGGACCCTTGGGATAGTCGTTTCGTTAAATAGCCCGGTGCTTTAGCTCCGGGTAAGGATGCGGTATTAAGATCGGGCTTCAGCCCAAAACCTAAGCGACCAGAACGAAACAATTACTGGTGCTTTAGCACCATATTGCCGATAAATAATTTACATCCGCCATTCCCTAATCCAAATTTTTTATTGTTCCAAAACTTTCAAATATTGTGGTCTAAATACCTGCAATGTCATTTATAAAAATAATTATCCATTGTGTTTGGAGCACAAAAAATCGAATTCCATTTCTAAAATCATCCGAATTCCGGAATGAACTATGGGATCACATTCGCCATAATTCGAAAAAGAAAAATATCTATATAGATACCATAAATGGATATGATGAACATTGCCATTGTCTTATTTCTTTAAAAAGCGATCAATGTATTAAGGATGTTCTACAACTAATCAAAGGAGAATCTTCGAGATGGATAAACCTGAGAGGTGGTTTTACAAATTCGTTTGAATCAAAATTTGAATGGCAGGATGAATATCTGGCAATTTCTGTTTCTGAATCCAATTTAGTAATTGTAAGAGAATACATTAAAAATCAGGAAAGGCATCATCAGAAAAGATCATTTGAAGAAGAATATAAGGATTTTGTTGAAAAACTGGGGTTCAAACAAATTGGTTCAGATTAATGTTCTGTCTATTGGGCAAAAGCCCAATGTAATTATTCTCACCTGTTGCTGAATGCATGGCCAAAGCCCAAAAATGAACAATCTCATTAACCCCAGCTAAAGCTGGGGACTATTGAGCAAACGTACTGGTATCAATCGGGGACATAACAGGAGTCACCGTGCGCTTGATCCGATGTGTTGAAGCGAGTCTCATCCCGGACTTGATCCGGTGTCATTCCCGGGCTTGATCCGGGACGGAACTATTGCGCAGTCCATCCCCCATCTACAGGCATCGAAGTACCTGTAATCATTGAGGCATTCTCAGAAGCTAAAAACAAGGCAAGTGCTGCGATCGCATCAGGACTGACAAACTCTTTGACAGCATGTTTTTGCAAAATATTTTTTTGAATGACTTCATTTTCTGAAACATTCAGCTGTTTTGCCAGATCCGTGATTTGTTTTTCTACCAATGGGGTTTTAACAAAACCCGGGCAGATAGCGTTCACTGTTATCCCAAAGTTTGCACCTTCCAGAGCTAGTGTTTTGGTCAATCCAATAAGCCCGTGTTTTGATGCTACGTAGGCAGATTTGTTCTCTGACGCCACTAAACCATGCGCAGAGGAGATATTGATGATCCTACCCCATTTTTTGGCTTTCATACTCTTCCAAACAGCCTGAGATGTACAAAAAGCAGCAGTAAGGTTTACATTAATGATATCATTCCATTTATTCAATGGAAAATCCTCGACAGGTGATACATACTGAATCCCGGCATTATTCACCAGAATATCTATATCACCCAGGTGGGCTGATGCCTCTTTTATCATTGATACAATCTCTGCAGGTACAAGCAGGTTTGCCGGAGAGAAAAAAGTTTTGATCTGATATTGTTTTCCTACCTCAGCTGCAATTTCAGCACCATCTTGCTCAAGTCCGTGAAAAACAAGGTTATACCCTGATTTTGCAAATTGCATTGCAATACCCAGACCGATACCGCTGGTACTTCCGGTTATCAAAACATTCTTCAATTCATAGAGCCCTCACTATTTTGTTTAAATGGATATGCGATCTAATCTTTTATGCATTCATCTGCAAGGTACAGAACAGACTCGTAGTTCTTACCCACCGCTTCAGACATAGCAATCTCGCAGGTCTTACCAGAAGAATAATAGCCCTCGTAAGTACCCTTTTTGACTTCCATTGCTTCCGGAGCTGTCGCTGAGGCAGTCAGTTCGGGATAAAGAAAACCCCGGTCCCCTGCCATTCCACAACATCCGGAATGAACCGGAACATTTGCGGTATTACTAAAATGAGACGCAACGGAAACAAACTTCCTTTCAAGGCCCATTTTCTGTAATGAACAAACCGGATGAAGCACAATGGTTCCCTTCTTTTCTATAGTTCCGCAGGCAGGAATCACATAATCATGGAGGTAATCAATGCTATCCAAAATACTCAAACGATCATACTTTTCCTTATTACTATCACTCAAAACCGGCCGGCATTGCTGAAGGGTATGGGAGCAGGAAGTCACATCCAGAATTACGGGCAGCATACCTCCGTTAGTTATTGTCCAGAGTTTCTCAATGGTCTCATTAACCTTATCTGCATACGCCAGATTATATCCTTTTGAAGAAAAAAGCTGCCCGCAGCAAAGTGATTCTATTCCTTCAGGAATAATAACCTGAATGCCTGATTTGGACGATACACTTAAGAAGGTATCCGGGATATTCTTTTTACCTGTAGTACCACCCATTACCCTGGAAATACAGGTTGGGAAATATACTACCGCCGGACCTTTATTAGTTTCTGAATCTATTGAATTCTTATAATTCTTTGAAATAGAGCCACTTACGATCAGCTGATTACTCCATAATGGGAATGCAGGGATGATCTTTTTTATCCCCCTGGTCATCAGGTTCATGGAATTCTTTCCAAAGACAGAATTGATGAATGTACCTGCCTCAAGTGCAAAATTTACAATATATGTTACAAAACGGAAATTCCTCGAAACCCATATTGCTACCTGATTAGAAAAACCAGAATGGCTTTCTCTTCTCAACCGTTTAACCAGGTCACCGGTATTTATGTCCACTGGACAGCTCGTTGCACAAAGGCCATCCACCGCACAGGTATCAAGTCCATCGTATTGAAACTGCTTAACAAGTTCGGCATGCTCACCAGTATTGCCTTTGGATTTTAATAAAGCCAGTTCCCGTCTGACAACTATACGCTGTCTGGGTGTTAGGGTTACATTCCTGCTCGGACATTTATGCTCACAATAGCCACACTCAATACATCTGTCGACTTCCTGCTCCACACTTGGCAAAGATTTCAGATCGTGCAAATGTGCATTCTTATGTTCATTGATAATGACACCGGGATTCAAGAGGTTCTGCGGATCAACCACCTGTTTCAGGCTCTTCATGATCTGATAAGCCTCAGAGCCCCATTCTGTCTCCACAAATGGCGACATATTCCTGCCGGTTCCATGTTCAGCCTTCAGTGTACCATCATATTTATCAACAACCAGCTCGACGACTTCCCTTAAGAATTTGTCGTAGCGTACAACTTCCTCCGGAGAATTAAAGGATTGAGTTACTACGAAGTGAATATTACCATCCTTGGCATGGCCAAAGATGATTGCATTATCATACTCATACTTTTCGAACAGAACATGCAAATCGAGAATTGCATCCCCCAGCTTAGCTACCGGGAAAGCAATATCTTCCAGAATTACAGTCGTCCCGCTTGCCCGAACTGCACCAACTGCCGGAAACATTCCCTTTCGGAGCTTCCAGTAAAAGGCCTGAATGTATGGGTCTTCTGTGAAGCTAATAGGCTCAAGTAGTAAAAATGAGCTGGTATGAGGGAGGAGGCTGTCAATTTTAGCCTTCAGCTCCTCTTTACTGTTACTCTGATATTCTACCAATAAAGCAGCAGCTGTTTCGGGTAAAGTTTTTAGTATTTCAGGAGCTCCCTTCAAATCTTCGATCGACCTTAGAGATGCTCTGTCCATTAGTTCAACAGCCTCTGCCCCCGATGCAGTTAAAGGACCGATTGCCTGACAGGCAGAATAAATAGTCTCAAAGTAGATAAATGCGGTTGATTTGAACGGATAATCGGGTACGGTTTCCATCACTGCCTCAGCAATGAAGCCAAGTGTACCTTCTGCACCTATGAGCAGGTGCGAAAGAATATCAAGCGGATCAGAGTAATCAATAAAGGCATTGAGGGAATACCCAACCGTATTTTTAGTGAGATATTTTGTTCTGATCCTTTGCGAAAGAGCAGCATTCTCAGCGATCTGATTCTTTAAATTTAATAATGTGGAATAGATATCAGGGCATTCCTCCTTAAAGCGGTGGTAATCTGCTTTGACCTCGGTTGAAAAGCTTTTACCGCAAGGGAGAATAAAACGAATGTGTTTTGTGGTATGATAAGAATTCAGGCTCACCCCGCAGCACATTCCGCTCGAATTATTTGACAGAATCCCGCCGATCATTGCTGAGTCGATACTGGATGGATCAGGTCCTATTTTGCGCTTATGCTTTTTCAGGAAGGTATTAACCATTGAACCGGTAATCCCGGGCTGCACCCTTACAAGGCCACCATTATCTTCAATCAGCAATTGATTCCAGTACTGGCTCAGATCTACGAGGATACCATCAGTTATGGATTGACCCGACAAGCTGGTCCCTCCTGTTCGAAAGGTCATTGGAATTTTATTCCGGTGAGAAAATTCAAGCAAAGAGATGATTTCCTTTTCACTAACCGGCTGCACAACTGCTTTTGGTCTCAGATAATAAAAACCCGCATCAGATGCATAAGCAACAAGGTCAATTAATCGGCATTTTATTCGTTCTTTTGGCAGAATAGCTTCCAAAAGCTTCCCAGTATCCATATTTTTCGTTTAGAACCCAAATTTGAAAGAATTTCCAATGGAATACAAATCCCAAAGAAAAGCTAGTATTTTACATAGTACTCAAAACACGCCTGGATACTGCTATTGCGTGGTCAATATCAGCCTCAGTATGGGCGGTACTAATATACCATAATCCCCTGCCAATTATCCTGATCCTCTCATCATGCATTGCAGCAATGAATTTACCCAGTTTTGCCTTATCGTAAGTCAGGGTATCCCGATAATCCTTCACCTTCTTCAGATCTGTAAAACCAATATTAAACATCGGGCCCGGACCCTGAACCAGTAAATTATGATTATTTCCGGTAGCTGCCTCTCTGAGGCCATCCATCAGCTTGTTACCAAGTCTGAACATTCTTTCATAAGGATTTTCCTGCTCAAGTACTTCAATAGTTGCCAAAGCTGCAGCGATGGTCGGATTGCTTGAGTTCATTGTTCCGGCATGAATCACTTTTGCCTCTTCGATCAGTCCCATCCACTCTCTTTTTCCAACAATTGCGCTGATCGGGTATCCGCTACCCATTGCTTTAGCGAAAATTGACATATCAGGGGTAATTCCGAAATATTGCTGCGAACCGCCAATGCTCATTCTGAAGCCGGTGATTACCTCATCAAAGATCAGTGCAATACCATATTGATCACATAAACTGCGTAAACCTGCATGAAAGCCTTCTTCAGGCATGATACATCCATTATTACACATAATTGGCTCAGTAATTATCGCTGCAATCTCATTATGGCGCTCTGCAAGAGTTTTCTTCACCAGTTCGATATCATTCCATGGAAGTATGATGAATTCATCCTTTGAATGTTCAGGTATTCCGGCAGACCAGGGATATACATTTGGATTCTCTCTGCTTCCGAGTGCTTCAGCAGATGGAGTAGAAATTCCCCAGGCCACATTATCCAGCCAGCCATGATAATGTCCTTCAAAACGAAGAAATTTTTGCTTCCCGGTTTTTGCTCTGGCAACCCTGAAAGCAGTTTGAACTGCTTCAGAACCATCCAAACAGAAACGCATTAATTCGGCGGAAGGGATTAGCTTATTAATTTTTTCGGCAAGCTCAATTTCCCTGATATGCTGCCCGGCATAAAGCTGACCCAGCTCAGAATATTCATTTACCGATTTTAAGACATGAGGGTGTGAGTGGCCCAGAATCAGTGGCCCCTGGCTTAAGGTAAAATCCAGGTAATCATTCCCGTCCACATCAAACAGGTGGCTTCCTTTGCCATGGGTATAAAATATCGCATGCGGATGATTGTATTTTCTGAATTCTGAAGAAACGCCCCCGGCAAGTACTTTCTTTGCCCTTCCAAGTAATTCGGCTGATTTGGAATAGTCTAAACTTTTCATGTAGATTTTGTTAATTTATTGAATATGAGACCATTTTACATTGGTTCACATAATTTAATGTTATTTGTTCCTGTTTTAATTGATATCCTCTTTTAAAAATCGGATGAGCTGTTCTTCCCTTTTGTGATTCATTTCTTCCGAAAACTTCTCATCCCAGAGATAAAATCCTGCACCATTTTTTTGACCAAAGTGACGTTGAGCAACAAGCTCTTTCAAATTTGCAGATGACTGATCCGCATTACTAAGATCTTTGAAAAGGTAATCCGAGATAGAAGCGAAAACATCCAGTCCACCCATATCGGCAGAGAGCAGAGGACCAGTTACAGGCAATCTTCTCCCGATACTGTATGTTACAGCAGCATCGATATCCTCTTTACTTGCGATTCCCTGCTCCAAAAGATATTGTGCCTCCCTGAAAAGTGCGAACTGAAGCCGGTTTCCGACGAGTCCGGGTACTTCCTTTTTAACTTCGATCGGCTTTTTATTCATGAACTTCAACATATCGATCGCCCTGTTGAAAGTTTTATCATCTGTAAACTCAGCTCTCAGCACTTCCACCAAAGGAATAAGATGTGCCGGATTCCAAAAATGTGTTGCAAGAGTCCTTTCGGGATGTTTTAAATTCAAAGCAATACGACTTGGGCTCAGTCCGGATGTGTTGGTTGCAAGAATAACCTCCTCACCACACATTTGATCCAGTTTTCTAAAAAGATCGTTCTTGAGCTCCAGAACTTCAGGAATACATTCAATGATAAAAGTTGCACCATCAACAGCTTCTGACAATGAAGATGTTCCGGTAATATTTTTGAGAATCTGACTTAGCTGATCTCTGGTTATCAGATCATTTTTAAGAAGAGTGTCTAATTTATCGGTGACACCTGACAATCCATTTTGAATATCATTTGTATCAACACCATACATTTTCACCTGCATACCCACCCAGGCAGCATTCAGGGCAATGGAATGACCCATGGTACCGCAGCCTATTACAGCCAGTTTCTCCATTTCATTTAAACCGGGCACAATCGATAAATTACTGGAAAATCAGTGTTCCAAAAAACTGTGGAAGATGAAAATTCGGTCTGGGATTGTCAACGAAATTCCAGGTAATATAATTTGGATTTGATGTCCTGCTTCCTGTTTTATAAAAATTGGCTTTCCAAACTACACCAGGTGCAGGACGGCTAACATTTGAGAATTTAGACAACATTGATAGTGGTATTCTGTATTCTATAGTCCAGGTTACCGGTTCCGTAATCTCAGGATCAACCTTTGATGGTAATGAATGCGCTATTTCAATTTGTTCAATTTCAGTCGCTTCAAGTTTGACATAAGGTGTTGAAGGGTAAGGATGCTTAATATAAAAAATCAAAGGTGTACCGCCTGCATTAATTTCCAGATTGAAATAACTTAATGGGAGCGAAGAATCAGGTGCGAAGAAAAATTCCACACAGGAATCGCCCGACACATTGCCGTTATATTCCTGCACAACACTTTTAACAAAACGGTCTTTCACCCGGAAGATTACATAAACATTATCATTATCGTACATCATTTTGGCTTCAACCGTTGGTTTAAACGGCGGAATTGTCCCCATATAGTTTTCGATTTTGATCGTTTCTATATTCTTCCATTGCGCCTTATTCCAGTCTGCATTAATGGTTAAAGCACCCTTCAATTTAGAAACCTTATATTTTTTATCTTCAACAGGCTTTGTTTGAGGAGCAGATGATGAAGATGAGCCTGGCTTCTCAGGAGAAAGAATATCTCCGCCTTTCATTAAGAAAGGCAGAGATATAAATAAAAGATAGGTGATAAATTTCATATTTATATTAATCTTTTATCGGTTTGTACGGTATCTGGACACTTCATTTGCCGTAATCGCATTTGAATTATTTCCAAAGCTGGATCTGACATAAGTTAATATCTGAGCAATTTCTGTATCCTTCAGATAACTATGAGGAGGCATTGCTTCATTATATCCTACACCTTTAACGGTAATCGGACCGGAAAGACCGTTAAGTACCACTTGAATTAACCTTTTCCTGTCGCCATTAACCCATTCAGATTCAGCAACCGGAGGGAAACGTGTCCCGTCTCCTTTACCATTCTGCTGATGACATGATGCACAATAAGTATTATATAATTTAGCTCCTGCGGCCAACTGACCTTTCATCAGGTTATCTTTTTCGAAATCAGGTGTTTTAACATTTGGTGAAGTTAATTTACGGGCTGCCATTCCAGCAAGCTGGCTGGTACCAAATTTTTTCTTGTCACCTTTGAACATCACTCTCCAGATCTTTCCCTTCTCACTATCATTCATGTAAAGAGATCCATCAGGGCCTTGCGCTAGGCCCATCGGGCGGTACTTAGCATCAGAAGTGTAAACGATTGTATCTACACCGCCAAATCCATCAGCAAATAACTCCCATTCACTTGAAAACTTACCATTAATAAATGGAACAAATGCTACACAATAACCTCCCTGCGGATAAGGGGCACGAATTGTGGAACCGTGAAATGCGATAAATGCACCATTTTTATAACGCTCAGGGAATTGATCTCCGGTATAAAAAAGTAAATCGTTTGGAGCAAAGTGGCCCGGAAAACCAATAATTGGCATATTGTATTTAGCGGCATCACCCTCCTTTTTACCATCACCACCGTATTCAGGGTTTAATAATTTTTTACCCTGCATAAAATCATAGTAGTAGTATGGCCATCCTGAATCAGAACCTTCAGGAACTTTCAGAAACTCTTCAGAAGGCAATAAAGCGCTATGCCAGGAAGTATAGAGATTTGACCATGTTCTGGAAAAATCATCACGTCCATGCTGCATTGCATACAATGAGTTGTCTACCTTGTTCCATTCCATACCCACAATACTGCGAATACCTGTAGCATACATGGTACCGTCACTTTGTTTCTGGTTTAATTTACTCTCACTGAATTTCCAGACACCTGCATGTTCTTTCAATTCAGGGCAAGGTGTTTGACCTAAAGAACCGGGTTGTCTGTCGGCAATCTGGCAAACATCACTTGGGGAACCAAAAGGAACATACATGTTGCCTTTATTATCAAAAGCAATTGGTTTTGCTATATGGGAATATTTTCCTCTTTTGTAATTATCAACAACAATAGTTTCTGTCTTGCCTTCCGGAACTAATTTTCCCGGAGTCAGTTTGGTTCTTAAAACCTCACCAGCAGTACTGAAATACAGATAACCCTTATGAATACGCATAGCAGTTCCATAATTGCCTGTATCCGGATAGCTTCCGAAATACTCAATGATATCTGCTTTGCCGTCGTTATTATTGTCTCTCAAGGCAACACTACCACGTTGTTGGGCATCAGGCACTCTTAATTTAACATAAATATCTCCATTTTTGTTAACTGCAAGATGTCTTGCACGTCCGAGAGAATCAGCAACTACAACCGCCTCAAAATCGCCTGGAAGTGCAAGTCCGCCATTATCAGGATCACCCTGAGGAAGTCCACCAGATCCCCCTGAATTAATAAAACTGATCGTGATCAGAAATGCCAGACCTAAAAAAGCAATTAGCTTTGTACGAAGATTAGTCCTGTATAAATTTTTAAAATTGACTTTCATTTTTATTGAATTTTGCTTTTAAATTGGGTGTTGTTTAAATACGGTGCATATTCTTGACTTTTTACTGATTTTCCAAATTAAACGCGTATTATTTCTGGTATATTTTAAAAAAAAGTATCAGCTGATTAAATAAATTTTCACTAAATGACTATCCTTTGTTCTTAAAGGCATCCGGAATCATAAACTCATACTCCTTCGGATGCCATGGAGCTATACTTTGTCCTGTAGGTCGGGGTGCGGTAGGTCTGATTGGCTCATAACCTGCTGCTGAGTATTTAATATTTAAAAACGGGGTTTGCTTCACTTTGCCTTCAGCCAGCGAACGTATTCCCATATCAATAATACCGCTTGTCAATAAATTTCTTTCTATTGGTGCAGTAGGTCCGCTGACAATGAATTTCTGTATATTCAGAGCGAGATAGCTAAAATGGGCATAAGTTGGACCTCCGCTTAGTACAAATTCTGTTGCAACCATGCCTTTTGAGGTGTTTGCAGAATAAGCCCAACCTGTCTTGACATACTTATCCAGCATCATAATTGTTCCCTTTGTTCCATCTGTATAATTAACGATTACTGCATAAGGTGTAGGTACAATCTCACGCATATTCCCTATTTCTTTATCTTGTATTGTATCACAAGCTGCATCAACTAACTTTTGAGAGATTTTTCCTGAATCGATCGCTTTCCAAACATCATCTCCTTTCAGGCCTTCAACACTTTTAACACCGGTTTCGCCACCTGCTCTTCTCTCAACCATACACTGCAGAATTTCAGTTACGTGAAAACCGTAAGCATCCAGTGAGGCATATCCGATAGCAACAGCTTCCGATATTTTAACTCCAATTGGATGTACCAGAGGCTTATCTCTCCAGCAGTATGGTAAAGATGAGCCTGCCATCATAGGAACATTCAATTCCTTTGCACGGTCATAAATCCATCTGCTATCCAACCAGCTATAAGACAAGGCTTTATCTGTAAAGACAGGTACCGATCTATTGGATGCATCAAACACTCTGAATATCCTCTCGAGATAATTCATTCGGGGATATAGTTTCATACCTAGTCTGTTAAAAGGATATTCGCCATGTTCACCGACATAAATCACCGCATCCACAGCAAGTTTATCTCCGCCAAGAGTTAAAGCTTCTTCAACTGTGGGATACACCGGGGTATTATTCATATTCGCGATTCTGATACCAGTATCATTCGCGCCAACCTGCTCAATGTATACCGAAGCAATCTTTATCTGAGGAGCCACCATTCCCTCATCAGTAGGAATACCAAGAAAAAGTTTGGTGCCGATAACATCAGCATGAGCACTATTCCTGTATATATGGGTTATGAATGCAACTTTCTTAATTCCATCCTGACCGGCAAGAGCTCTTGATAACTCTTCGGTAATTGAAGTGATATTTCCATTTTCACCCATGGTAAACCCGGGAACGATACTCATACCTACTGCTGCAAAGACTGATTTTTTAATAAAGTCTCTGCGGTCACTTTTGCTCTCTCTTTTCATTTTAATAATTTTATATAAAAAATTTCTAACCAACTAATTACCATCCAACTGCATAACCATTTCTTCTCAGATCTGCACCACCCATAAGCCAGCCTGTTTTATGGTCTATGGTTATTCCCTGAGCTCCTCCTACAGTCATTGACCAATCGCCCAGGCTCGTGTCTATCACATATCCCATTCCTCTTAAGGTTTTGATAACGCCTGGTTGTACTCTGGTTTCCATGATAATTTCCTTTGCCGGTACTGAGCCCAACTCATCTTTCCATCTGAAGCGGGGTGCACTGATTGCATCCTGAATGTTCATCCCAAAATCGATGTTATTCATTGCTACCTGAGGAACAGACTGTAAAATACCGAAACTGCCTGGTGAACCTACAATCAACTGCGGCTTACCATCCTTATGAAATTGCATCATCCCACCAATACACCATCCAACAGCTTTACCCGGAGCGACGGTATTTGCTTTACCCGGCTCCAGAGTCATCCAATCCAGTGCACTGTTAAATACCACACCGGTATTTCCGGCTACATAGCCTGAACCAAAACCTCCGCCATGAGTCTGAATAATTACAACTGCATTACCCCATTTATCAACTGCAGACAGACTGGTAGTTGCATATCTATATTTGGATGCATTTGGATCATCAACAGGATCCGGGCTAATATTCTGGGAAGTCTCCGGCTTTAATCCAGCTTTTCTTTCTTTTACCTTAGCAATAACCTTTTCGCGCTGTTTGGCGATGTATGCATCAGAAAGCAACATATCAACCGGAACATCGACGAATTTTGGATCACCAATATATTTATCAGAATCAATTCTGCTCAGATTAACCGCCTCAAGCAAATGAGCGAGATAATCTACACTATTATGACCCATTTTTTGCAGATCAAAACCTTCCATGATCTTTAGCGTTTGTAATTGCTGGAGGCCCATTCCCGGAGGGGGGTTATTGTAAACTGTATAATCCCGGTATTTAATAGAGATCGGATCGACCCACTGTACTTTATCAGGTACAGAGGCCAGGTCTTTTTCAGTGATAAAACCTCCATCACGGGCAAATGCAGCAGCCATTTCTTTAGCAATCTCTCCTTTGTAAAAAACATCAATCCCTTCACTTGCAATCCTTCTCATTGTTTTTGCCAGAGGCTTGTTTGAAAAATAATCACCGATTACGAACGGGTCTTTATCATTCTTAAAGAAAATCTTTCTTGATTCAGCATGAGGAGCAATCCTCTTAACCGTTCCTGCCCACATTGCCTGATCAAATTCCGTGATTGGAACCCCATTTTCAAGGTAATCAATCGCACTTTCGAATACTTCAGAAAGAGGCATTGTTCCATAATCTTTCAATGCCTTTGCCCAGCCCGCCAGATTCCCTGGAACTGATGCAATTCTTGGCCCTATGCTTTCCATTGCACCATGACCAGCACCATCTGCAACTTTAACATCGGTTTTAAATTTTGTGATTTTGAAAGTTTCAGGCACCCAGCCTCCAAAAACCAAAGATCTAACCCTGTTTTCCTTCGCAGAGTAGAATAACATATACCCCACACCAGCAGTACCAGACATATAAGGTTCTGCAGCATTAAGGGAAGCAGCCGCTGCAACAATGGCATCGATGGCATTTCCACCTTTCACTAAAATCTTCTGGCCTGCAAGTGTTGCGAGCGGATTTGCGGTCGCAATCATACCATTCTTTCCAAGCGCTGCAGGACGCAGATTATCTTTTGCTGCCTGAGCATTTACCTGCAAATTCTGCAGGATCAGTAAGAATGCCATTCCAAAGATGAAAAAAGCTGTCCTGCTTATGTTTTTGTCAATCAGCTGTCTATCCATGATGAATTAGTTTAAATTATACTTTAAAAAAAAAAAAAAAATTTAATTACTTATTGAGTTATTGTTCTATATGTTAATCATTTCTCGAAAGGGAATAATGGCCTTCTTCTGTGTTCAAACTTAAACAGGGTCATATCAGCCTGGGTTACTCCCGGAGTATTTACCTGAATAACAGTCGGACAAACCGGGGCATAGGCCGCAATAGGAGCATTCACCCCTTTAGCCACTATTGCATCGAAATCAGAAGGTTGAACTCCCTGAGAAATTAATTGCTGTAAACTGAAGGGCATTACTCTTAAGGTGGTCAGCATGATTTCACTACCCTGTTTAGTGGCAACTACTGCAGTTTTACCCATATTAAAATTGATCTGTCCGCCATGCCTTGGATTACTTTCCTGGAATTCACCATTTGTTAACCTGAGTAATTTTACTTTAAGCCTGTAGGTTCTTATTCCATCCTTCCCTGTACCAACTATAATCAGTTCGAACCACTCTCCCGGCTGATGGTTTCCGGCCATACGAACAGCCTCAGGATCATAGATGCAAACGAAATATTTGTACTTTTTACTTTCTTCGAAGGCTTCCAGGATGCAGCAGTTATTTGCAGGACCACCCCCGCCGACATTATCACCCATATCCAGTAATAATACCGGCTTCTCACTTTTATCGATCAAATCCAGAGAAGCTTGAATGTCGTTTTTAACTCCCACAAAACTTTCCCTCCGATCGAGAATATAGGTCTCTAATTTCTTTCCAATCTCAAGCGCTTTCTCCTTATTCCCATTGGCTACCACAATTATTGATGTCCCCATTTCTTCAACATCAGCATAAGGAAAACCGTGCTGAATACTGAGGGATAAAATCTCAGGATCCCGGCTTAATTCATTGGCATAAGCATAAAGACTTTTGCAAGGTTCATTAGCTGTTAACTGCTGCTCAATGCTGATTGCCAGAGGAACCTGAACCAGAACCTGAACCGGATTTGTCTTTCCTTTTAAATAATCTGCCAGCAAATTCGCTGCTTCGATACCCCGCTGTCTCATATCAATATGCGGATTCTCTTTATAGGCCACCAAAGCATTAGTGGATGATACCATCAGCGGACTGACGTTTGCGTGTAAATCAAGAGTTCCGAAAATAGGAACTGAATCACCTACCTTTTTCCTTAGCAGGCTTAACCAATGTCCGTCCATATCTGGAAACTCTTCTGAAACTCCGGCACCATGAGGGATAACAAGGCATGCATCAACGGGCAGAACTTTGTCGAGTTCCTCCATCATATTGTTCAACAGCCCATTATACGTATTTGCAGAAAGAGCACCACCGGGCGTTGCAGATGCGAAAAGAATCGGAATAACTTCCATTCCTTCTCTGTCCATTACTTCCAGCATCCCGCCTACTTCATTGTGTGCGGCTTGATACTCTTTTCTGATTGCTTCACCCATCAAATATTTACCGTTCCTGAAGTCGGCAGTGGTTGTAGCCTGAGGAACAAAAGTATTTGACTCGTGGTAGATACCCATTAGGGCTATTCTAAAAGACATGATTTCGTATTCTAATATTAAAAATTCAAAAATTCAGGATTTAAGCTTCTGACATTCCGGCTGAAGCCTCCTCTTTAGGCGGATTGCTGTTCCAGTATGAAGCCAGAATCGACGATGAAAAACCCATTATAGGTCCGCAAACCGCTGTTGCAAGTCCTACCGTCGCAATCTTACCCATAACTTTAGCAATCCCTGAAACAAGTCCGGCGTTCTGAGTGCCGGTGGTAATTGATATTGTACGGCAATCAAATTCAGATAATTTGAAAAGTCTTGCCAGCCAGTAGCCAAAGAAAAACCCAAAGAGGATCATGAGAAAAACTACGATAATCAGCTCAAGTCCGATATTCAGTATACTGTCTCTTCCCGCAGCCATAATTATAGCAACAATGAATGCAACTCCAATCATAGAAACCAGAGGCATCGAATCATCCAGCCATTTCGCCTTCCCATGCAGGAATTTATTGAAAATGAGTCCCGCTCCAATAGGGATAAATACCATTTTGACTATCCCCCACATCATTTCCATTACATTTATTTCTATGAATCCGCCAGCGAGTACTTTCATCAGCAGAGGAATAAGGAAAGGTGCGAGCAATGTTGTAATCGCAGTAATTGTAATTGCGAGCACTACATTTGCTTTTGCCAGATAACACATTACGCTTGCAGTTACAGATGTTGGGGCACAACCCAATAGGATGATTCCAGCTGAGATTTCAGCAGGAAAGTCAGTAAAACTAGCAAGAGCAAAACCAAGCAGAGGCATGATCGTGTACTGGCTGATTACACCAACAATAACTGATTTGGGAGATTTTGCCAAGGCTATAAAATCTTTCAGACCCATCGAACAACCCATTCCAAACATGATTATCTGGATCAGTGGGGTAATTAAAGTGGCAAATTCAAATCCATTATATTCTTTGAAATACTGCGGATAGTACAATGAAGTAGCAACTACTGAAAGGATTGTGGTGGTAAATGTTAGTCCGCGAAGTACAGGAAAACCTCTGAAACTAATCGCTAGTAATAATAAAAAAGCAATAACAAACGGCCCTGCCTCTGCAATATTGCCATTAGAAGCCATATAAAGGGAAATCAATAAACATACTATTGAAATACCCATTAAGAGTTTGGAAAAAGCACCCTTATTCATCGTATCGGATCGGATAAAAATTAATTAAAAAAAAAATTAAACAGATGCTTTTAATAACTCTTCTTTAACTCTGTTAGCAACGATTTTCTCCTGACCTGGTTTTAATTGCCATACAGAAAGTTCAATTCCATCTTTTTTCCCACCCATTGTCCCTCCACCCATAACTTCAATGCCCGGATTACCATTCCACAAGCGCTCTTTCAGCTGCCTGCCGGTCATTTTTATCTTAGTATCATCCCATGAAAGGTGTAAGGTTGGCGTATTATTGGCGATCTCAGGAATGAAAACTTCAGTAACTACTCCATTTATATTTTTAATAGTATTCACTACAACCGCCATGCTGGCTTCCCACATCTTCCATTCCTTTTCATGATCCATTTTAATATGTCTTTCCAAGGCAACATACATGGCAAGGATTTCTTCCTTGTTCACCTTATGTCCACGACAGATACCGCTATTTGGTGGTGCACTTAAACGAGATGCTGCTATCAGATCTTTTTTACCCATGAGTATACCAGTACTTTGTGGTCCTCTCATTGCCTTGCCACCTGAAATGGCAACCATATCGAAACCCATATCATTGAATTTCCAGAGATTTTCCACCGGATGTGCATCCGATGCAATATCGATCATGGTTGGAATATTATGCTTTTTCCCCAGGGCAAGCCATTGCTCATAGTTCAATTTACCTTTATTCAATTCCCTGTTCAAAAACCAAAGCATGGCGGTCTTTTCATTGATCGCTGCTTCAACTTCTTCTAAAGTTTCTACGATTATAAGCTTCGCCCCTGTATTGGTCAATGCCTGATGGTATCCATTGGCATGGGCCTTTTGAAGTATCACTTCAGACTTCATGCCATCCACATTTGGAAGTTGCATCACTTTTTTACGGTCCATGCCAGTCATCGCACCCGCAAGTCCCTGAACCAATGCCGACCAGCAACCGGCAGTAACTGTAGCTGCCTCAGCATGACAAAGCTCAGCGATCTTGGCCCCAACTTTATCCTGAACATCATTCAGCAATACAAACTCTTCTGCACCTTTAGCAATCGCCTGTGTAACTTCAGGCGGCATCAGAGAAGCAGTTAAGGTTGTACAAACACATGACGCATTTATAAATGTTTTAAGACCCAGTTCTTTGAAAAGGTCACGTCCTGCAATCGCTGATGTTGCTTCTTCGGCTAATGCCGGCTGAACTGTTAAGCCTGTACCAATAATTCCTCCTGCCAATGGAGCAGCGGATAAAAATTTAATGACGTCTCTACGTTTCATATTTATAATTTTTAACTATTAAAAAAATCAATCCTTCATTTCAACGATCATCTCGATCTCAACCGGAATGTTTCTGGGCAATGATCCCAATCCTATCGCTGAGCGTGCATGTTTGCCATTTTCTCCAAATACCTCAACCATCAGGTCCGAAAATCCGTTGATTACCTGAGAGTGATTATCGAATTCCGGTACTGCATTCACCATACCCAAAACCTTTACAATTCGCTTTACATTATTCAGATTACCTACCTCAGCTTTCAATGATTCCAATAAGCTAATTCCTGTTAAACGTGCAGCATATTTTGCCTCTTCGAAGGTGAACTCTTTACCAACTTTACCGATCATGAATTTACCATCTTCTTTCAATGGACCCTGTCCTGAAAGAAATACCAGATTACCTACTCTAACAGCACCCAAAAAATTCGCTGAAGGAGGGCCGGGAGTCCTTAATTTTATCCCCAATTCCCTGATCCTTGTTTCGGGATCTTTAGCAACAGATTGAGCCTTAGCAGAATTGAATACAAGAACACTTGCCAACAGGATATAAAGGATAAATGTGATTTGCTTTTTCATGTTATTTAAAAGTATATTATT
This sequence comes from uncultured Sphingobacterium sp., assembly GCA_964524205.1. Classification (GTDB taxonomy): domain Bacteria; phylum Bacteroidota; class Bacteroidia; order Sphingobacteriales; family Sphingobacteriaceae; genus Daejeonella. Next base: position 23,697 of record CAZGCG010000003.1, read on the forward strand.
TATAAAAGATTGAATTTTTCAATTGAATAAGTGGATGGGTTTATTTAGCAAGCGGGAAAGACAATGCATTCAGATCATACATAATTTTACCGTCTTTAATGGTCATTTCACATTCAAGCAGATTTTTTCCTTCTTTCTTGAATCTGGCAACATCATAAAATCCGAATTTCCCTTCACGAAGATTAAGTACCGTTACATCTGCAATTGCACCTACTGAAAGATGGCCTAATTCTTCATGATTAATTGCTTTTGCTGCAGACCAGGTACTTGCTTTAATAACATCTGCCAAAGGCATATTAAGTGCCATAAATTTAGACATCACATTCAATTGATCTTTCATTGCAGAGTTCATACTTCCTGTATGTAAATCTGTACTGATTGTTTCAGGGAAAAATCCCTGCTCTGTTGCCGGAATTGCCTGTGAGAATGTAAAACTTCCACCACCATGACCCACATCGAAAATAATTCCTCTTTTTCTTGCCTCAAGAACATGCGGATACAATTTTTTTGTATCAAGGTCTACAATAGTCTCTTTTGTTTTAATCAGTTGTCCGTAAGTATGGGTAAAAATATCACCAGGACGCATTTTTCTAAGGAAAAGCTCTTCGAGGGATAATCTAGGTACTGCCCCTCCGAAATCAACAATGATTGGCAGATTTGCGATTTTGCCTGCTTCAACAGTTCTATCAACTGCAACCCAGTCAGATTTATGATAATGTGCTACCTTAAAACCTACAATATGCTCACTGTAATGTTTTGCGACATCTGCAGCAAGGATGGGATCAAAAAAGCTATTATTCTGCTGCTCCAGAGAATTTTCATCACCATACATTCCCTTTCTTGAAATATTCAAAAATGCCAATACACGCGTTTGAGATTTATCGATTACATTTTTCTTGAATAATTCAAATGTTTCTGCTCCGGCATCCCCGCAATCAACAATTGTTGTTACCCCTACACGGAAAGTAAATCCATCAGCAGGAAGTGAAGAAAACCCATTTTCCAGTTGACCATCAGGGTCAGTACCTGCAAAAACATGTCCGTGAATATCAATCAATCCCGGGGTTACATATTTACCGCTGATATCAATCACTTGTTTTGCCAGTTTAGGATCTATATTGACTGCCACTGCTGCGATTTTACCATCCTGAATGGCGACATCCATTACTTTGTTGATATTGTTTTTGGGATCGATTAGATGCCCTCCTTTGAGCAGGGTTTGATAAGACTGGGCCCGGACTGAAAAATTAGCGAGTAAAAACAGCGCTGCTAATAAGAAATAACGTTTTTGCATTTTTATTGTTTTATGATTTTTGATTTATACTGAAGCTTTCAATAGCTCTTCTTTTAAACGACTTGCTACAATTTTCTCTTCTCCTGCTTCAAGAACATGCATACCGCAACGAAGGGTATTCGGTGCTTCCCATGAAATTACTTCGACAGATGGATTTCCATTGCGAAGACGCTCTCCCATTTCTATATTCGTTAGCTTAATTTTATTTGGATCCCAGGTAACTTTAAGAGTAGGCATTTTATTATCTTCTGTGGCTGGAATATGGGTTCCTGTAGTAACACCAGGGATGGATTTGATAGCACTTGCAATTAAAGCAATTTTTCTTTCCCACATCTCCCATTCCTTTTTATGATCCAGATTGACAAAACGTTCCAGAGCGGCATACATACCAAGTACTTCTTCCTTATTTACCTTTTGTCCGCGACCAATACCACCTCTTGGATTATTGCTCAGACGGGCCGCATCAACATACTTCTTCTTACCCATTAAAATTCCAGCACTCTGAGGCCCGCGCATAGCCTTGCCACCTGAAATTGCAACCAAATCAAAGCCCATATCATTGAATTTCCAAAGGTTTTCAACCGGTGGAACATCAGCAGCAATATCGATCATCGTTGGAAGATTATACTTTTTACCCAATTCAAGCCATTCTTGATGCTTGATCTGTCCTACATGTACTTCCCGGTTCAGGAACCACAACATGGCTGTATTTTCATTGATTGCAGCTTCAACTTCTGCTCTGGTCTCAACTTTGATCAGTTTTACCCCTGCCTGGGTCAGAGCATGATCGTAACCCATCGAATGACTCTTTTGAAGGATCACTTCAGATTTCATTCCGGTTCCTGCAAGATTTGGAACCTGACTAACCCTTTTTGAATCCATTCCAGTCAATACCCCTGCCATACCCAGCATCAATGCCGACCAGCAACCTGCCGATACTAATGCCGCTTCAGCATGACATATTTGTGCAATACGTTCACCTACCTTTTCCTGTACATCATCAACAAGTGCAAATTTCTTTGAAGCTGCATTGATTGCATCCATTACTTCCGGTGGCATCAAAGAACCAGACATGACCGTGTAATTTCCTGCGGCATTAATAAAAGTCCGGATACCAAGCTCTTTAAACAGATCGCGACCAGCCGCTGGGGCCGAAAGCATATTGTTCAGGGGTGCAGCTGTCGCTGTGATCCCACCAGCCAGCGGAAGCAGGGTGAGGGATTTTAAAATTTCTCTGCGTTTCATTATTGAGATTATTTACTATTTAATTATTTATTATTCCTGTTTAGAGGAAGTATTATAAAATACAATATTTATAAAGTTTAAGGCTCTGTTTACGAAAAACAAAAATTAGAAAACCTGTTATTGAGGACTATCTCCTAAACCAATGCTTTGAAAAGCTCCTCCCTTATTCTTGATGCTACAATTTTCACCTCATCCTTTTTCAACATATGGGATGTTACATTAATGCTTCCACCGGGGCCACCCATCACCTCTATAGATGGATTTCCATCCCTCAGGCTAGTCGCCAGATTTTCCAGTTTTATCTTTGATTTATCCCATGAAATATTCAGTGTAGGAATACGATTAATCAATGGCAGAGGAATCAATTCGGCCTTTACTCCCGGAACGGAGGCAGCTTCTTTTGCGATAACAGCTATTCTGTCCTCCAGCATTTTCCATTCCTTTTCCTGATCAGTATTAATAAAATGCTCCAGAGCGATATATAACCCAAATATTTCTTCCTTATTCACCTTCATTCCACGGCCAATGTTTGAGCCCCGCGGAGGGGCACTCATTCTGGCTGCAGCAATAAGCTCTTTCTTTCCGCTCAGGATTCCGGTACTTTGTGGCCCTCTCATAAATTTACCCCCTGAAACACAAACCAGATCAAAGCCCATATCATGAAACTTCCATAAATTTTCTTTTGGGGGAAGATCAGCAGCCATATCGATCATAGTTGGTATCTTATGTTTTCTGGCAAGCTCAAGCCATTCTTTATGTTGTATTTTACCCAGAGAAGACTGATAATTTATAAAATACATCATGGCTGTCTTTTCACTGATTGCATTCTCCAACTCTTCGGCTGTTTCCACAGTGATTAATTTCACACCACAATTGGTCAGGGCATGAGCATAACCATCATTATGAGCCTTCTGCAGGATCACTTCAGTTTTCATGCCTGAGCCCTCAAGTCTGGGGATTTGGGATACCTTCTTTTGATCGGTTCCGCTGAGTACTCCTGCCATCCCAAGCATCAGGGCAGAAAATGCACCGGCGGTGACCATGGCCGACTCAGCATGTAACAGACTGGCTATTCTTTCTCCCACCTTATCCTGCACATCTTCAAGCCTGCAAAAAGATGTTGCAGTTTCTCGTATTGCATCGGCTGCATCATGCTGCATCAGTGATCCGCTGAGACTGGTAAAATACCCTGAAGCATTGATGAAAGTTCGTATCCCAAACTCCTTAAACAGATCACGTTTTGATGCAGGTGTTGCCTGAGCAGGAGTTACCAATGAACCTGAATTCCCTATCGCGCCTGCAAGCGGCAACATGGTTAAAGTTTTCAGTATTTCTCGGCGCTTCATGTATTTATTGGCTGGCAGTGTATTATACGTTGATCAGAAATTATTTACATTCAGTACAGTTATAAAGCGGACTTACAATTCCATTGAGATCATAAACAATTTTACCTCCAAAAATGGTCATTTCACACTCAAGCTTTTCATCACTATCCATTTTATACCCTTGCAAATCATAAAAACCAAATTTTCCCTTTCTCATACCAAGAATGGCCACATCTGCTATAGCACCTTCAGTAAGATGCCCAAGCTGAGGACGGTTAATTGCCTTGGCTGGTGCCCAGGTACTTGCATTAATAACTGCAGGCATATCCATTCCAAGCTTCAGGAACTTTGACATCACCAATAGCATATCTTTCATTGAACCCTTCATACTGCTAATATGCAGATCGGTACTGATCGTGTTTGGATGAAAACCGGCCTTAGCAGCAGGAATTGCTTGTGAGTACCTGAAACTTGAACCTCCATAACCTACATCGAAGATAATTCCTCTTTTTTGTGCAGCCATAACAAATGGCTTTAATTCCTGTTTTGCAGTATCAACAATAGCTTCTTTAGTGTCAAGTAATTCGCCAAATGTATGCGTGAAGATATCACCAGGACGAAGATGCTCCATGAATAACGACTTTAGAGAAAGTCTAGGTTTAGTGCCTCCAAAATCAACCATCACCGGAATGTTAGCTAATTTACCTGCTTCCACACCACGATCAACATTTGTAAAATCAGGACTTGTAAAATGTGCAACTTTGATACCTACAACATGTTCTTTATAAGCCAATGCTGCTTTAGCCGCTACCTGTGCATCCATATCAGTTGTATTCTGTTCAATAACACCCCCACGCATACCATTCCCAACAATATTTAGGAAGGCAAGTACACGCGTTTGTGAATTATCAATGATATTCTTTTTAAAAGTCTGGAAATCTCTCCAACCCGATCCACCGGCATCTACAACAGTAGTTACACCCACGCGCTGATAAAAACCGTCGGGCATCACACTGTTAAACCCATTACTATACATATGATTCGGTTCAGTTCCGGCAAAAACATGACCATGAATATCGATCAAACCGGGAGTTACATACATACCCGATGCGTTTACTACGCTAGTTGCCTGAGAGGCATCAATGCTGGAGGCAACGTTTGCTATCTTTCCATTGGCGATTGCAACATCCATCACACTGTTTATGTTATTTTTCGGATCAATAACATGCCCGCCTTTAATAATAATGCTGTAAGGTTTTGTTTGAGCAAAAAGCGCAATTGGTAACAGGATACTTACAAAGAAAATACAGAACTTTCTCATTTTACGTGTTGATTCTAAATGTTTATGAACTTGATAATTGAAATAAATTTAATAATACCAGTTTAACAGAAAATCTGAGCTGTTATCAGTCCAATCTTTTCCCGTTTTTATCCCATCCTTTGCTAAAAAAATGCGATTCCGGAGAGCTGAGGTAACGTACCCGTGACAATTCAGGTGTCTCCAATATTTTATATCCCAAGATACGGGATTCAAGTGCAAAATCCAAGATACCACTGCTAAGCATAGTGCGCTCAACCGGGTAAGGAGCCTTTCCTGTCTTGAACATGATCTCCATATTTTTAACAAGGCATCCGAAATGATAATGCGGTTTTCCAGCCTGTAATTTCATTAGCGTGGAAAATGGTTTTTGCTGGCCTTCAATATCAATAGCATAAGTAAAGTCCTGAAGGAGTCCTGTAAGCAGAAATGCCGCGGCCTTTAACCCATCATTATAATCGATAATAAACACTGCTGGCTTTTTAACTAATTCCCTCATATCGCCTGCCACCCGTGTTTCACTGTGTGAAATTGCCTGATCAAAAAGTCGTTTTACCCATTCATTCTGGTCAATATAGTTCCAGCAATCCTGTCCTTCGAGACATTGAACCGCACGAACACCTGTTTCACCACCCTTCCGCCTTTCTACTACGGCTTGAAGTCCATCGAGTAAGTGAAAGCCATAAATATCAAGTCCGCTGAATGAAATTCCTACCGCATATTTTTGCTTTACCCCATAAGGAGTATCCACCGCAGGAATACGCCATGAAACAGGAATAGTTGATCCCGCTAACATCGGAAATTTCAATTCTTTGGAAATTTCAACCATCCGCTTAGCCTGCCTCCAGCTCCATGAAAGATGCTTATCATTGAATACCGGAACTGACTTCTTATACTGACGGAATACATCAGTAATCTTCAGAAACATTTCAAATCTTGGATACAGTTTTTGCTCCTTGTCATTGGTGGGATAAACTCCATGTTCACCGATAAGGATAACTCCATCAACAGCAAGCCGATCACCACCCAAAGTGAGAGCATCTGCCACTGTCCTAAAGATCGGCACATTGTATTTCTTAGCCAATGGGCGACTCATATCATTATCTGGCACCTGTTCAGTAAACATCGAAACGATCTTTGAATCAGGGTAAGGTGCCATCTGATCCTG
>CAZGCG010000004.1:0-24995 GCA_964524205.1 uncultured Sphingobacterium sp.
CAGTCTTTTTCCCTTCCCGGGCCTTTCTCCAATTATAAGATGGTTATGCCTGGTGTGCTGGCTGTTGAGGCGCCTGCCTTTGAGAGTTATCAGCAGACTGAACATGAAATTCAAATTTTGAATGCAGCGCTTAAATCCACTGATCTGGACGGCCTGCCTTTATTTGTTCTATGTGATGATGCCGGCTTTGTAGCTGAAACTATTAATAATTTTGTATGGGTTAGCTTTACACGAAGTAATCCGTCACATGATATTTATGGGATTAATTCCTTCACTGAGCATAAGCACTGGGGATGTAAAGGCCCCATGATTATCGATGCCAGGCTTAAAAAGCACCATGCTCCTGAACTAATTAAGGACAAAAAGGTAGAGGAAAGAGTAGACCGACTCGGAGAAAAGGGTGGGTCGATTTATGGAATTATTTAGAAAAATATTCTGCGATCAAATCTCATTATCCTTGAAAATGCGGATTACTTTCACAAAACGACCCTGATAGTACCGGTTTAATGGTGTTTTGGTAACGCTATAGGCTTTTCCTGAGGTAGAATGAATAAATTCATGGCTCTGCCCTTTATCAGAGGTGATGATTCCCATATGGCCAACAACACGTTTAGTGCTGTCAGTTCCGGTAAATAAAATAATATCTCCCCGCTTTGCTTCCCTCAGATTTATTTCTTTTTCAATATGTGTAAATTCTCTGGATGATCTGGGTACAGATATCCCAAAATGATTAAAAACATAGCTGATAAAGCCGGAGCAATCAAAACCTATCCGAGGATCCGTTGATCCATATTTGTATGGAATACCTTGCAATGTTTCGGCAAAACCAACCAACTCATCTGCTCTGGTACTTTTAGTATGAATAACCTCTGAAGCCAGCGTGTCGGTGTTGGATTCAACAATTTCAACTGGTTTATCACTGGCTGGTACTACCTTAACCTTAGTAGGTGGAATGTAATGATCTCCTGATGGAATATCACAGGAGGATAGCAATAAAAGTATTAATGTGTTTAAAATCATTGACTTCATGAATTAATCCCTGCAAAAATCTGTCCATTCTCTATTTCCTTTTTCCGATTTCCTATTCCCTAAATCTTTCTTTCAATTTCTCAGCAATCTCAAAACTCCTTTTAATACGTGTATCGATTGATTTGGCTTGTCTGATATAATAAATATAACCCCGCTTTCCGCCATCTTTAAGCGCCATAAATGCCTGGTAAGCAAATTCGTCCTGAGCCAGAACTTCACTGAATTCTTCAGGAAGATCCAGTCCGTTGCCTGGGTCAGTACGTATAGACATATTAAACGCCGAACCAATTAAAAGATTATTCTCTCTGATCAGTTTCAGGCTTGCGATCACCACATAGCGGCCATGCCGGGGAACCAATGCACATGGGAACTCAGGTTTATCTCCGATCCTGCATAAAATGCGAACAGAACCTTTGCCACTGATAAACTGCTCCGAGATTTCGTCAGGAATGATAATGACATGATGTACCATAGGACCGTCAACATGCTCTAAATGAGCAAAAAAAGAAATAGCAGAGGATGGTGGCCTAATCATGTAGCTAATTTATCAATTTAATTACATTGGACATAAATGCACTAAAAGCTTATATAATACTTTCAGCCTCTGTACAAAAAAGTTATCTTTGCCCATGCAAGAAAAAATCATCATTCTTGACTTCGGGTCGCAATACACACAGCTTATTGCCCGGAGAGTCAGAGAGCTAAACGTATACTGCGAGATACACCCATTCAATCATCTTCCGGAATTTGATGCTTCAGTTAAGGGCCTTATTCTTTCGGGTAGTCCATATTCTGTACGGCAGGCCGATGCGCCACAGATCAATTATCAGGATTTACAGGATAAATTTCCGATTCTTGGAGTATGTTATGGTGCGCAATATATAGCACAAACATCTGGTGGTGAAGTCAAGGCATCATCTACCCGTGAATATGGAAGAGCTTGTCTCGATTATATCGATCATACGCATCCGCTGTTTAAAAATATTTCAAAAGGTTCGCAAACCTGGATGTCTCATGCTGATACTATAGCTTCGATTCCTGATAATTTTGAAATTATTGCAAGTACTGATTCAGTTAAGGTAGCGGCTTATCATATAAAAAATACCAATGTTTACGGAATTCAATTCCATCCTGAAGTAACTCACAGTACTGACGGAAAGCAGCTTCTTGAAAATTTCCTTGTAGATATTTGTGCTTGTAGCCAGGACTGGACTCCAGATGCATTCATAGAAACTACAATTGCCTCATTGAAAGAGAAAATAGGGGATGATAAAGTAATCCTGGGCTTATCTGGTGGGGTTGATTCATCAGTTGCTGCAGTTTTGCTTCATCAGGCAATTGGAAAAAATCTTCATTGCATATTTGTTGATAATGGCTTATTGCGTAAGGATGAATTTGATCAGGTACTGGATTCATATCAGCACATGGGTCTGAATGTTCGCGGGGTTAGAGCCGGGGATCGATTCCTGAGCCAGCTCGCCGGCATCAAAGACCCCGAAACTAAAAGAAAGACTATAGGCCGTGTTTTCATAGAGGTATTTGATGATGCTGCGCATGAAGTACAGGATGTAAAATGGCTCGGACAGGGTACGATTTATCCTGATGTGATTGAATCGGTGTCTGTAAAGGGTCCTTCTGCAACCATTAAATCCCATCATAATGTAGGCGGGTTACCTGATTTCATGAAGCTTAAGGTAGTGGAGCCGTTAAATACTTTATTTAAAGATGAAGTAAGGAGGGTAGGTAAAACCTTAGGAATGGACGCAGCTCTGTTGGGCAGGCACCCTTTCCCGGGACCGGGTCTTGCAATTCGTATTCTGGACGATATTACTCCTGAGAAAGTAGAAATTCTTCAGGAAGCGGATGCAATTTATATCAGCAATTTAAAATCCTCAGGCTGGTATGATAAGGTCTGGCAGGCCGGTGCAATCTTTTTGCCGGTACAATCAGTTGGTGTAATGGGGGATGAGCGTACCTATGAACATGTAATCTGTTTGAGAGCAGTAAGTTCTGTGGATGGTATGACTGCCGATTGGAGTCATTTACCTTACGATCTTCTTGCTAAAATTTCGAATGAAATAATTAATAATGTAAAAGGAATTAACAGAGTTGTGTATGATATTAGTTCCAAACCACCTGCAACGATTGAGTGGGAATAACTATCTGATCGTAATATGCATGCTGATTTTTCTTTCAGCATGCTCAAAAAAAGTTATTCCTACCAAACCGGCTGAAAAACCTGCGCCGGTCGAAATAGTTAAGCCAAAGGTCGAAGAACCGGTCAGAAAGAATATTGATCATTCAATTGTACTTTTGCTGCCTTTTCAGCTGAATACCCTAAATCTTGAAACATCCCGTAAAAGTGATCTCAGTAAAGCCGATCTGGCGATTGATTTTTACCAGGGTTTCAAGCTCGGACTGGATTCCCTAAGTGCTGGAGGGCATAATTACAATCTGCAGGTATTTGATACCCGCAATCAGGAGACTCAAATTGTAAACCTTGCGATGTCTGGTTCAGTTAAAAACCAGGATCTGATCGTTGGTCCCATATTTCCGGATGGCATCAAGACCTTTTCTGAATTTTCGGATTTAGGTAAAACTCTCCAGGTTTCGCCTCTTGCAGCATCTATGCCTTCAGAATTTAATGACCCAGATCTGGTTAGCATTAACAATTCAATTGATCAGCATGGGAGGAAAATTGCCGAATTTATCAGTAGTCAGTATAAACCGGAACTGGTTAACCTCGTTTTAATTAATACCCAAAAAACTGAGGACGCGCGGTTTGCGAATTATATCAAGAGAGCACTTATCGAATTATCAGGATCTAAATTTCGCATAATAGAACGCCCTAATGCGATCGGTATTGAAGGATACCTGAGCACCACAAAGAACAATCTGGTTATAATTACTTCATCAGACAGGGCATTTTTACTTCCTGCCATTGACAAACTGTACAAATTAAAGAATCAGAAATATCGGGTGGAGCTTTTTGGACATCCTAACTGGATGAAAGCAAGGTATCTTAGTCCCGAGAAGATGCAATCATTGAATACCCGCATTAGTGCATCGTATTTTGTGAATTATAAGGCGCAAAATGTAAAAAATTTTGTTGCCAGATACCGCGATGAATTTGGGCTGGAACCATCAGAATATTCGTTTAAGGGCTTTGATACTGCCTACTATTTTGGTTCATTGATTGAAAAGTATGACAATCAGTATCCAGATTATCTGGTTAAGGAAATTTACACCGGACTTCATAATGAGTTTCGTTTTGTGAAGGATCCTAAATATGGTTACAGGAATACTGGCTTAATGCTTTTAAGATATCAGAATTTTGAATTACAGCCTGTAAAATGAGAGCAGAGCAGCAATTAAGGACTTTTATGCGGGTTTTTGAGAAATTTCCTGCAGATAAACCTCTTGCTAAATTTCTTCCTGAATTCTTTAAGAGGAATAAGCAAATGGGCTCCAATGATCGTCGTTCAGCCTCGAGGTTGTTGTATAATTATTTCAGACTAGGCAGGGCGGTAGCCGACAAATCGATTGAACAGCGCTTATTTCTTGCTGAATTTCTTTGCACATCAGTAGATAACCCTTTTCTTCATCATTTTCGTCCTGATTTAAACGAGAAGATCTATCTCAGCCCCGATGAAAAAATAAGCTATGCTTGTTTAAATGAAGGATTAGATATGAATGAAGTATTTCCATTTACAGAACACTTGTCTGATGGAATTGATAAGGGAGCCTTTCTGCGTTCATTTTTTGTTCAACCTGATCTCTTTATCAGAATGCACCCGAAGGCAGTATCCTGGGTGCTAAAAACACTTGAGGAGAGTAATGTTGACTTCAGTATGATTGCTGAGCACACGGTAGCTCTGCCAAATGGAACAAATCTAAATGCCTTATTTCCTGATAATAGCTTTCCGGTGAAGCCGTATGAAGTACAGGATTTGTCTTCACAAAAAACATCAGTTTATTTCAAACCTAATCGTTATGAGCATTGGTGGGATGCCTGTGCAGCTTCAGGTGGTAAGTCATTATTATTGTTTTCAGAGCAGCCCGATATTAAACTTTTGGTTTCTGATATTCGTGAGAGTGTTTTAGATAACCTGGATGAGCGTTTTATTGCTGCAGGTTTGAGAACTTATCAAAAGAAGGTAATCGATCTGACAAAGAACGCAGACCCTGAGATTCATCATTATGAATTTGATGGAATCATTCTGGATGCACCATGCAGCGGCTCAGGAACCTGGGGCAGAACTCCTGAAATGATCAGTCAGTTTGAGGAGTATAAGATCCGGGGATTTCAGAATCTTCAGATGACTATCGCTGCTAATGTAATCAAGTACCTGAAGCAGGGGAAGCCGCTGATTTATATTACCTGTTCAGTTTTCAGGGAGGAGAATGAGGAAATAGTTAACTGGCTGCAAAAAAATCATGGGATGCAGCTTGAGGGCTATGAGCTAATCAAAGGTTACGAGAACAAAGCAGATACAATGTTTGTTGCGCGACTAATCAAGCTCTAAGCCTCTCCCTTTGTGCGTGACTGCTTTTTGTACTGTTCCAGCATCCCTTTCCAGTTGGAGAGGGAAAGCAAAGACTCTGCGTGAAGTACAAACGAAAATAGGGTGAGGACAAATCAGCAGATCACCAAATTAAAGACCGGTATTGTTTCTGAAAAGCTTGATTGCAATTGCCAAAAGAATTATTCCGAAGGCTTTACGCATAATATTCAATCCGGTTTTACCAAGAAGTTTTTCGAGATAAATCGTGTTTTTCAGAACGATGTAGACAAAGCAAATATTCAGAATAATACCCACGATTATATTTTGAGTTGCATATTCTGATTTCAGGGACAGGAGAGTTGTCAGTGTTCCTGAACCTGCGATCAATGGGAATGCCAGAGGAACGATTGATGCACTTTCAGGTACATCTTCCCTGAAAAAATTGATCCCTAATATCATTTCCATCGCAATGATAAAAATGACCACAGAACCTGCTATAGCAAATGAAGAAACATCAAGCCCAATAATTTGCAGCATTTCATCTCCGATAAAAAGGAATAATATCATGATCAGAAGTGCCACAATAGAAGCCTTTTCCGACTGAATATGTCCGACCTTATTTCTGAGTGAGATTACAACCGGAATTGACCCGAGAATATCTATAATCGCAAATAAGATCATAGTTACTGATAGAATCTGCTTGTAATTGAAGTTTTCCATTGCTATAATTTGCCGGTACTGATTATTTAAAAATAGGTATAAAGCAAAAAGGTTTCAGAGAAATCCGAAACCTTTTTGCTTTTCATTTGATTTTTTTATTCTTTGTCTTTCTCAACAATTTTTCCATCCCTTAATTCACGAACTTTACTGTGTTGTTTACCATAAATAAAATATATGATTACACCCAGCCCCATCCAAATGAATAAGCGAATCCAGCTTTCAGTAGGTAAAGAATACATCAGATAAAGACATACCAGGATACCCATTACCGGTACAAAGGGTACAAATGGAGTTCTGAAGGGGCGAACTGCATCAGGTAATGATTTACGCAATACCATAATTCCGATACATACCAGTGTGAAGGCGAATAATGTACCTATACTTACCATATGCCCCAAATCAGAGACCGGAACAAGACCTGCAAAAAGACTCACAAAAACAAGGAAGAATAAATTGGTTTTCCATGGAGTCCGGAATTTAGGGTGAACTGCAGCAAAGAACTTTGGTAGCAGGCCGTCTTTAGCCATAGTATAAAATACCCTGGATTGTCCCATCAGCATGACTAATATAACGGAGGTATAACCGGCCAGAATCGCAATAATTAATGCATCCTGTAAAAAGGTGTATCCTGTCATTGCAAAAGCTGTAGCAGCTGGTTTTGCATCACCAGCGAAGTCTTTGTAATTAACAAGGCCTGTCATTACATGTGCAAACAGGACGTAGAGTATAGTACAAACAATTAGTGAACCCAGAATTCCAATAGGCATACCTTTTTGTGGATTTTTTGCCTCCTGTGCTGCTGTTGAAACTGCATCGAATCCAATAAAGGCAAAAAATACTACAGCTGCCCCGGTTGAAATACCCGTCCAACCAAAATTTTCAAATTTACCGGTGTTCTCAGGAATATAAGGAACATAATTTTCAGGATTGATATGACTCCAGCCTAAAGTAATGAACATTAAAACTACTGCAACTTTAAGAATAACAAGCACGTTGTTCATAGTTGCTGATTCCTGGGTTCCTCTGATTAAAACCAGTGATAATACGCATACAATGAAAATTGCCGGAAGATTGATCAATCCGCCTTCGATAACAGTCCCATCGCCCAGTTTCATTGTTTCCCATGGGGATACAATGAACTCATGCGGTAGATTGATATTGTATTTATGCAGTAATTCAAGCAGGTATCTCGACCAGCTTACAGCAACGGTAGCAGCACCTAAGGCATATTCCAGAACAAGGTCCCATCCAATGATCCAGGCCATAAATTCACCCATTGTTGCGTAAGAATAGGTATAGGCGCTTCCTGCAACCGGTATCATGGATGCAAACTCCGCATAGCATAAACCTGCAAATGCACAGGCAAACGCAGCAAGTGCAAATGAAATGGTTACTGCCGGTCCTGCATTCTCTGCCGCAGCTATTCCAGTTAATGAAAATAGACCAGCGCCAATAATTGCACCAATTCCAAGCGCAACCAGATTAACACTACTTAGTGAACGTTTTAATGTGCCTGCACCCGTTTCATTGGATTCGAACATTAACTGTTCAATGGATTTTTTGTGGAACATATGAATTGGTTTAGTTTATATTTTAGATGGTTTGTGGTTTTAAAGATTTCAAACGTAATTAATTTAATCGGAATTATGAAACCTGTATATGAATGGCTGAATGAATTCAGAATCATTCATATTTGTTAGGTTTAACAAATCGTATTAAACCAAAAAAGCAGAAGAAATTTATTAAACTCCTTCTGCTTTTTTTTGTTTTTTTAATTATCTGCTGATTGTATCAGTTTTGTTGATTAAAGTGTCAGTTACAGTTTTGCCTGACTGATCAACAGTATTGATTATCTTCATTTCTTTTCTGACCTCTACTTTTACCTGATGTGAGGTTCCTGCTGAAATGTGCGGAGCAATGATCAGGGAAACAATCGACATCAGTTTAATCAGAATGTTCATCGATGGACCGGATGTATCCTTGAAAGGATCTCCAACTGTATCACCGGTTACAGAAGCTTTATGTGGTTCCGATTTTTTGTAGTACATCTCTCCATTAATTTCAACACCTGCCTCGAATGATTTCTTTGCATTATCCCATGCACCACCTGCATTTGATTGGAACATACCCATCAGAACACCTGAAACAGTAACACCTGCTAATAAGCCACCCAATACTTCTGGGCCAAAAGCAAAACCAATAATGATTGGAACAATCAGTGCAATAGCTCCCGGAAGCATCATCTCACGGATTGAAGCTTTGGTAGATATAGCCACACATTTTTCATATTCAGGCTTTGCTTTGTACTCCATAATACCTGGAATCTCACGGAACTGTCTTCTAACTTCGTTTACCATATCCATAGCAGCTCTACCCACAGCTGAGATACAAAGCGCTGAAAAGATAAATGGAATCATACCTCCGACAAATAGTCCGGCAAGTACATCTGCTTTGTATATATCAATACGGTCGATACCTGCAACTCCAACAAATGCGGCGAATAAGGCTAATGAAGTTAGTGCTGCTGATGCAATTGCAAAACCTTTTCCTGTAGCTGCAGTTGTATTACCAACGGCATCCAGATTATCCGTGCGCTCTCTTACTTCTGGTGGCAGACCACTCATCTCGGCAATACCACCTGCGTTATCGGCAATTGGCCCGAATGCATCAATTGATAATTGCATTGCTGTAGTAGCCATCATTCCTGCCGCTGCAATTGCAACTCCATAGAAACCTGCAAAGTAGAATGAACCATAAATACCTCCTGCAAGTACCAGAATTGGCAATACTGTTGATTCCATTCCTACTGATAGTCCTGCAATAATGTTAGTAGCATGACCGGTTGACGACTGGCGAATGATGCTCAATACCGGGCGCTTACCCATTGCAGTATAATATTCAGTAATTAAGCTCATCAATGTTCCTACAACCAATCCAACAATAATGGCATAAAAAACATCCATTTTACTGAATTCGAAACCACGGATAACCATATTTTCAGGAAGCATCCAGTTCACGGCAAAAAAGGAAACAATCGCAGTTAAAACGATTGATGACCAGTTACCCATATTGAGTGCATTTTGAACACTGTCGGTTTCTTTGCTGATTTTAACAAAAGCGGTAGCTACAATTGATAAAATAAGTCCTAGACCGGCGATGAGCATCGGTAATAGGATAGGAGCGATTCCACCAAAATTATCCACCGAGGTGATTTCACGTCCAAGGATCATTGTAGCAAGAATAGTTGCAACATAAGATCCGAAAAGATCGGCACCCATACCTGCTACATCACCTACGTTATCACCTACGTTATCAGCAATAGTAGCCGGGTTACGTACGTCATCTTCAGGAATACCTGCTTCAACTTTACCTACAAGGTCAGCACCAACATCGGCAGCTTTAGTATATATACCACCACCAACGCGGGCGAAAAGTGCAATTGACTCAGCACCAAGCGAGAAGCCGGCTAAAACCTCAAGTGCTTTTTCCATTTCCTTGCCATTTACACTTGCACCGGTATTTATAACATAGATCTGATAAAATACAATGAATAAACTTCCTAATCCAAGCACAGCTAATCCGGCAACACCAATACCCATTACACTTCCACCGGTAAATGAAACCTTTAAAGCACTAGCCAGACTAGTTCTGGCAGCCTGAGTAGTTCGAACGTTTGCTTTGGTTGCGATATTCATTCCGATGTATCCTGCAAGAGCAGATGTAAATGCACCTATGATGAATGAAATAGAGATTACCCAACTTGATGTTTCAACCAGGGTACCTGAATAAGCTAATAAGATGGCTGCAATTGCAGAGAAATATCCCAGCACTTTCCATTCTGCTTTCAGAAATGCCATGGCACCATCTGCTATATACCCTGAAAGTCTTTGCATGTTTTCATCTCCGGCATCCTGTTTAGTAACCCATGCCGATTTAATGGCCATTACTATAATACCGAAAACACCCATTGCAGGTATTAAATAAATTAAATTGTTTTGTAAAAACTCCATAGAAATCTCTATTTATTATTGATATTTTTTCTTTTACGAACGGCAAAAATAGCAGGCTTATTCTATTAATCAAATACAGAAATTCATAATGTTATGATATTCAGCAAGATTTATCAACACTTATTTATATAGGTACTGATTATGAGGTAGTTATGTTCATTATTTATTTATCATTATTATTTTTTTTTTTGTGTTTATTAAGAATAAATTGAGTTGAGTTAAATTAATTGGTTATGAGGTATTTTTTTAGTGTAAGTTTAATCTGAAATCAAATTTATAGTTAGTATGAATGAAACATTAGAGCAAAATGAAATGAAGCGTGAGCTTGGTCTGCTCGATGCAACCTTACTGGTTGCAGGAAGTATGATCGGATCAGGTATTTTTATAGTAACCGCTGATATAACTCGCAATGTGGGTTCTGCAGGTTGGCTGATTGCCGTCTGGTTAATCACAGGTTTGATGACATTGATCGCAGCTGTAAGCTATGGGGAGTTAAGTTCCATGTTTCCTAAAGCAGGGGGCCAATATGTTTACCTGAAAGAGGCTTATAATCCGCTGGTTGGCTTTTTGTATGGATGGAGTTTTTTTGCAGTGATTCAAACTGGTACTATCGCTGCCGTTGGGGTTGCCTTTTCTAAATTTACAGCCTATCTATGGCCAGCAGTTAGTGAGGATATCATTTTATTTCAGCTTGGTTCAATAACAGTCTCACCTGCGCAGGTTCTGGCCATTGTAATTATTATTTTGCTGACCTATATAAATACCAAAGGAGTTAAAGGGGGTAAAATTATTCAGACTTCCTTTACTATGACAAAGCTTGTGAGTTTATTTGGCTTGATCATTTTCGGTTTCATCATGCTCAAGCCCGATATTTGGGAGGCTAATTGGGCGAATGCCTGGAGCATGCAAAAACTGAATGTTGACGGAACATTTGAATCGTATACCCTTGTGGCTGCTTTAGGTGCTGTGGCCGCGGCCATGGTGGGCTCTATCTTCAGCAGTGATGCCTGGAATAATATCACCTTTATTGCCGGTGAGGTGAAAAACCCCAAACGGAATATTGGACTCAGTTTATTTTTGGGAACCCTGATTGTCACTGTTATTTACGTGCTTGCGAATTTAGTTTATATGGCGGTTCTGCCATTACAGGAGATTGCTACAGCGGATAAGGACAGGGTTGCAGTTGCAGCCTCCAGTGTAATATTCGGAAATATAGGTACTGTAATTATTGCCCTTATGATCATGGTATCGACATTTGGATGTAATAATGGATTAATTCTTGCCGGAGCGAGAGTTTATCATACTATGGCCAATGATGGTCTGTTTTTTAAGAAGACAGCATCACTAAATAAACATGCTGTACCTGAATTCGGTTTATGGCTGCAATGTTTGGTTGCTTCAGCACTTTGTCTGAGCGGCAGGTATGGTGACCTTCTGGATATGATTTCTTTCGTGGTGGTCATATTTTATGTTCTGACTATTATCGGCATTTATATTTTAAGGGCAAAGCGTCCGGATGCTGAGAGGCCATATAAAGCATTTGGATATCCTTTCCTTCCCGCTGTCTATATTGTTATGGGAATCTGTTTTTGTACTCTGTTAATTATTTATAAGCCTAATTTTACATGGCCAGGTCTGATCGTAGTATTAACAGGTGTTCCTGTTTTTTATATGTGGAAAGCTTTTGATAAGAAAAGGTCTTAAGTATCTGATGGCTTAAAATTTCTGATTTCAGGATAATAGTATGTGTTTATCGGGTATATGTGACCAATACTCCTAAATCAGATGATCTTTGTCATGTTCCTTATTTTTGATTATTTGGATATTTGTATCATTCTAAAAATCATATACTATGGGAAGTTTAAAGGATAAAGTCGCAATTATTACCGGATCAGGATCGGGTATTGGAAGGGCAGCGGCAATTTTGTATGCCAGAGAAGGTGCCAGAGTGGTTGTTTCTGATATAAATGAACAACATGGTAATGCAGTTGTTGCTGAGATCAGTAAAGCAGGGGGGCAGGCTTTTTTCATAAAGGCAGATACCAGCAAAGCCGAAGACAATCAGAACCTGGTTGAACAGACAGTTGTTAAATACGGTGCATTGCATATTGCAGTTAACAATGCGGGCATTGGCGGGCCATTAAGTACTGTTGCTGATTATCCCATTGATGGCTGGCAAAAGGTAATTGATACGAATCTGTCCGGAGTTTTTTATGGATTGAAATATCAGATTCCAGCTATGCTGAAGTCGGGCGGAGGTAGTGTAGTCAATATTGCATCAATTCTTGGTGCTGTAGGTACCAAATTTTCACCGGCCTATGTAGCAGCCAAACATGGTGTTGTTGGTTTAACAAAAGCCGCTGCCCTGGAATATGCAGATCAGAAAATCCGTGTCAATTCAGTTGGGCCGGGTTATATTAAAACACCTATGGTTATGAATGCCTTGGATGAAGCCACTCTTAATTTGATAAAAGGGATGCATCCAATTGGCAGATTGGGAGAATCAGAAGAAATCGCAGAGCTTATTCTTTGGTTAGGATCTGATAAGTCTTCTTTCGTTACCGGATCCTACTATCCAATCGACGGGGGCTACCTGGCACAATAAAATAATTTGATATTAAGGCAAGCTGAAATTGATGGGTAGTGTATAGGCTACCCTCACTTTTTGCTTGTTTTGAATGCCTGGTCTCCATTCAGGAGATTTTTCAAGCACTCTGATTGCTTCTTCATCACATCCATAACCAATTCCACGAAGGATTTTAATGTTTGAAAGCCTGCCGTTTTTTTCAATAATAAAACTTATCAGAACCTTTCCCTCAATTCCCTTTTCAACTGCACTTCCAGGGTATTTTAAGTTCCTGCTCAGAAATTTGATAAATGCTGAATGACCACCTGGAAATTCAGGATAGTTTTCAATGCCATCCAGGGTATGGATTTCGATGTTTTCAGCTGTTGAAGCTGGGTTTCCTGTTATGGCAGGACCAGTTTCCTGAATGTCAATTGGGTTTAAATTTAAACTCTCTTCTCCATTACTGCTTGTTGTACTGATCACAGCCTCATTCAACTGCTCTTGTGTAGGAATATCAGATTCTGCCTGATTTTCAGGAACTACAATCATTTTTGCATACTGAATACTTTTATGCTGTATAGGTTTAGATAGAGCTTTTGTAACTGGCTTTGTTTCAGGTTTTACCTCTTTAATTCTGGGAAGAAGGTTTACTTCTATGATCTTTGTCTGTTCAGTATTCCCGGCGACCGGATTAGTTATGGATAACACATGAATGAGCCAGGGAGTAATTACCAGAATAGAAAAGAATCCGGCAGCATAAAGGAAAGCTTTAACCGTAGTCCCGGCATTGTTCTTTCTCAATTCATAAGCACCATAGGCCTTATTTCGATTTTTGAATACGAGATCCAGCCACTGGTTCCTGTATAAATTTTGAGTGAAACTTATCATCAGCTTTGAGTTTATATCTCAATGATGATAAAATATGGAAGAATCCATAATTGGGGAGAGTAGTTATTATATTATGGCTTTGCGGAAGTCAAGAGAATGATTAAACCACCTCTGCTACCACGAATGTACTGCCGCCAACAAAGATCAGATCATTTTTTCCGGCACTATTTTTTGCTACATCCAGAGCTTCGGATACAGAAGGATAATAATCACCATGCAATTGATAAGCTTTGGCCTCATCTCTCAGTTCAATTGCCGGCTTTGCCCTGGGTAAATCGGGTTGACAAAAGTAATAAGTGGCATCTTCAGGAAGCATTTTCAAAATTCCGGAGCTGTCCTTATCACGAAGCATTCCGATAACCATATGAAGCCGGTTAAAGGAGCACTGTTCAATATTTTTCAGCACTTCCCTGATCCCATCTTCATTGTGTCCTGTATCGCAGATAACTAAGGGAGCTTCCTGTAGCATCTGCCAGCGCCCCATTAGCCCGGTCAAGGCCTTTACCTGCCTCAGGGCTTCAGAAATATTCTGATCTGAGATTTGATAGCCAAGCTCCCTTAACTGCTTTACAGTGCTTAAAACACCTCCAAGGTTTTTTAACTGGTAGGTCCCTGTAAGATCCAGTTCAACGGTAGGAAAGCTGAAATATGGTGGAATACTATTATTTTTCTGACTGATATCTACTTTTAAAAATTCCGGAGCATTTTGTTGTGAGCTGCTCTTTTTTATGAACCACTGTTCACTTGCAAATACTATTTCCGATTGCTGCTCTGCTGCCTTTTTGATAAAAACATCTGCTACTTCATCCTGTTTCTGACTGATGATTACAGGTACTCTCTTTTTTATGATCCCGGCTTTCTCTCCGGCTATCAGAGGCAGGGTATTACCCAGAATATTCATGTGGTCGAAAGCGATATTGCTGATCAGGGAAAGCTCCGGAAGGATTACATTGGTTGAGTCCAGCCTTCCTCCTAATCCTACCTCAATAATTGCAATATCTACCTCATTGACAGCAAAATGATGGAATGCCATCGCTACAGTAACTTCAAAAAAGGATGGCTCAAGATTCTCTATAAATTCATAATTCTCATTCACAAATCCCAGAACTTCCTGTTCTGAGATCATTTTGCCATTGATGCGAATCCGTTCCCTGAAGTCTTTAAGATGTGGAGAGGTATATAAACCAGTTTTATAACCGGCTGTTTGCAGGATTGCGGCCAGCATGTGTGATGAAGAGCCTTTTCCATTGGTTCCGCCAATATGTACCGATTTAAATTTATTCTGAGGCTCAGAAAGATGGCTGCAAAATTTTTGGGTATTGATCAGATCTGCCTTTATGGCGTCAGCACCCAGACGCGAAAACATTGGGAGACGGGAATATAGATAGGAAATCACATCTGAGTAAGAATCAAAGGATTCTTCGGGCTTTGGATTATCAGAGGTATTTTCAGGCATATGCATTAATCAGCCTATAGTGATAGACTTATTTTACCTTAAAATTGAACATTACCACCCCAATTTGTACCTCTGGCGCTGATTCAAGCTTATTTAATGAAGATCCAATGACTGCGAGGCGGCATTTTTCCCAGATTTCTTTATCAGATAAGGTTGTACCTTTTACTCCGGGAATTGCGTTTACAACAACCCCGTTTTTATCTACAAAAATCCGTACAGCTACTCTTCCGTATTTCTGTCCGCTATCTTTTGGGGGTGTCAGATTAGTAAATCTCCGGCTCTTGAGATCAAGGCTGTAGGGGCCATTACCTGAGCCTCCTTCACCATAATCCGGCGACAAAGGATCGCCGTTAGTACTTCCCTGATTCCCTGCAACTGTGCCTGTTCCATCACCTTTACCCAATCCGTCATTTTTCTTGCCTTTGTATAGGGCATTTTGATTAACTACAGGTTTATTTTCTTTCGCAGGAGTAGTGACAGCGGGTGCTTTTGCACTACTCTTTTCCTTAGTTATCACCTCGGGGGCATCTTCATTATCCTGGGTAGCAATGGTTTTGTCAGAAACTTCTGAATTAGATTCGTTTGAAGTGGTATTCTCCATGATAACCTTATCCGGTGAAGTACTGTTAGCATCAGGAGATGTAGAGGGCTCTTCAACGCTCATGTAATCATCCCCCATGCCGAACTCAGAAGTACCATAATTTACAATTATTCCTCCCGTACCTGTATCCGGTTCAACACGGCTGGCAACAATAAAATAGCTAATCACCAAAAAAGTAAGCATTATACCGATAGAAATGGCATATGCTTTCGGGTAATTATTTTCTTCCTGTCGGCGGTATTCGATCATTTTTTTGTTTCTGTAGCTAAAACAAGTTTTACCTTCAGTTTATTCGCAATATCTGTCAATTCGATCACATTTTCAATGGCTATTGTACGATCGGCATACAATATAATGGTTAAGTCAGGAGCTGCCTTTTGATATACTTCTATACTTTGCAGCAGATTTGCTGCATCAACCTGTTTTTTCTCAACATAATATTCAAGGTCCTTAGTTATTGAAACATTGATCGTTTTCTGTGGAATGGATTGTCCGGAATTGGATCTTGGTAAAAATAACTTAACCACATTGGGATTTGCTACAGCAGAAGCAAGCAGGAAAAACAGCAACAGGAAAAACATGATGTCATTCAATGCTGATGTGTGAACCTCAACGTTCCCTCTTTGTCGTTTTCTTAAATTCATTTGCCAGGTTCCTCCAACAAGTCAATAAATTCAATGGCATCTGTCTCCATTTTCAGGATAATCCGGTCTACCATAATATTCAAAATATGATACAGTACGTAGGCAATAATACCGATAATCAATCCGGTGGCCGATGTGATCATTTTAACATAAAGACCACCTGATATGGTTCCAATCTCAATTATGCCTTTTACAGAGACCTCATGGAAGATAGTAATTACACCAATAATTGTACCAACGAAACCGAGCATTGGTGCAATTCCGGCAATGATTCCAAGTATGCTTATATTTTTTTCCAGTTTCGATACCTCCAGTTTACCAACATTTTCAATGGCACCCTCAATATCTTTAATCGGCCTTCCGATACGCAATAAACCCTTCTCAAGCATTCTTCCTAAGGGGGTGTTGCTATTTCTGCAAATGGCGAGTGCAGAATCAAGTTTGGCAGATTTAATACTCTGCTTAACCTGTAACATAAGATTCATTTCGTCTTTGGAGGCCTTGCGGATGGTTAAATAACGTTCCACAAAAATGACCAGACCCATGAAGGCCAGAAGTGCGAGCGGTAACATTACCCAGCCGCCCTTGAACAGGAGTTCAATGAATCTCAATTCTTCACCAGTTGGCATTGTTTGAATGGTAGAAGCTGCGGTATCAGCTACGGGATTTAAAGTGTCAATTTGCAGTAGTAACATTCTTATTGATTTTTTAACGGTTTAACCCTGGCTATCCAGGCATCTTTATTTATCTCTTTTTGAATACGATTAAGCTCAAGGGTAGCTGGCTCTTCTTCGGTAAATGTCCCCAGGCTAATCTTGAGCATATTTCCGGGTAAATTCTCAACTATTTTTGCTTTAATACCTTTTGAATTCATCTCTTTGATATATGTTTCAGCATCAATTTTTCTAGCGAATGCAGCTACTATTATTTCGTAGATAATATCCTGATTAGCAGCCGGAATCTTTTCTTCAAGTGATGGATCTATTGGTTTCGAATCCAAGTTTGCTTTGGTTTCTTTCTGCATTTCAGCCTTTTTGGTCCCGCTACTATCAAGCGTGTCAGCAATACTATCAGATGATGCTACTGATGCAGCACTTGTATCAATGACTGGTTCAATAACCGCTGCAGGTTTAACTTTAGGCGATAATATATCCCTTACAAAATGATTGAAGTTCTTGTCAAAATAGAATAAGGCAAACAGGGAAGCAATAATTGCGAGGATACTAATCACAAGGATTGGTACAAGCCGGGCTTTAGGTGCCTCTTCAAATAGTTGCTGTTCAGGTTCTTCACTTTCAACCCGGGATTTATTTTCAGTTAGCTCT
Organism: uncultured Sphingobacterium sp.; assembly: GCA_964524205.1. Taxonomy (GTDB): domain Bacteria; phylum Bacteroidota; class Bacteroidia; order Sphingobacteriales; family Sphingobacteriaceae; genus Daejeonella. Next base: position 17,748 of record CAZGCG010000004.1, read on the forward strand.
GATTTTACATCTGTTTCTGCCGGAGGAACTACTGTTACCTTAAGCTCAGAAATTGGTTTTAAGCCATAAAATTTATCAAAAAGACCAAAACTATCTGAAGGCTTAAATGACAATTGATCATTTATTTTATACAGGCTTCCAAGATGATTAATTTCAACTGCATCAGAGCCGTTTAATACATTCAGGATAGTTTCGGTGAATTTTTTGATCAGTTCTTCTGATGAAGAAATACTAAGATTTCTCTTAATGCTGATATATTCACTCAGACCTGAAAAGTTTAGAACATCTTTTTTGAAAGATAATTTACAGGAGGGCGGATAAAATAAATTACTATGCTTATCAAATGTACCGGCAACTCTTTCTTTAAAAAAAGTACCTAAACCAGCGACGCTTACTTCATCCTGCTCACTCAACAATTCTGCGATGTAAAGTCCGATCTCCATTGAGGGGTAAAGTTAATTTTTAATTTTCATTAGCCAAAAAATGCATCAGAACGCATAATTTAATCCTCCCAGAATATTCATGCCAAGCTTTGGATAGTACAGAAATCTTTGATAGGTCTGGCCGGTAAGATTATTGGCCCTTATATAAACTCCGAATTTTTGATTTACCTTATATTCTGCACCCGCACTCAGGTCAATAAATCCATTTACACTTTTGGATGTAAATGTTCCCGGGGTAGTACCATTCACTCTGGCATAGACCTCTTCCTGTAATAAGGCTTCCGCATCAATGATAACTTTACGGTTTATCTGAAATCGCGCATTTGACATGACTCGGAGTTTTGGTTTAAACCAGGCTTCCTGCTGTGTAGCAAGAGTATAATCAAATAGCTGAGCCTTAGCGGTCATATTCAAAAATTCAGATGCTTTTACATTTATTTCACCTTCAAGGCCTAGAATTTTACTTTGGCCATTATCGTAAATAGTTTCGAATCTGTTTATAAGAGCCGGACTATTTACAAATAATTGAAGATCCTCCATTGTTTTGTATGATGCCATTATTTTATATCCGAATTCAGCACTGGCATTTCCTTTAATACCACCATAAACATTCATTTTTTCTAAGGAATTTTTTATAGCGATATTTTTATTCAGATAAGGATTCTCAAAGGCTAGCTCTCTCAGATTTGTCTTTAAAACATCACCGTTAACACCTGCAAATATGGTAGCATATCCCTCAATTATTGGAAGTTCAGCAGAAACTGCAGGGAAAACATTTAGTCTCGATTGGGTCCCGAATTCCTGTACAATATTTACTCCAAGATCCAGATTAAAACCACTTGCCTTAAGTTTTATGTAGGGATTGGCCCGCAGAATATTGTTTCCTACCTTGTATGCAAGGTCTTTTGTAGAAGTCATATCTATTGAAGCATTTACCCCAATATTTGATTGTTTAACAGCCTTATTCAGGGATCCCCGCAGCAAAACTGAACTTTCGCGTGCATCATCAATATTACTGAATTGGTAAGCATTGATATTGGCAGAGTAATTGACCGTTGAAGATTCAGAATAGTTGTTTGCTATCTCAGCTTCCGCACCAATTGTACTGAAGCGTTGTTTACTCATATCGGCAGGGACCGAGGAAGCCGGGTCAAAACCATAAAAGTTAGTAGCATTTCTGTCGTAAATCAATCTTCCACTCAGTACATAATCATCAGCTATTGATCTTCCAAATAAGCCGAATTCCTGTTTCGAAAATTGCTGCATACTTAGATTGCCTTTCTGTGAAAGGTGTTTAAAAAATGCTCCGCCTTGCAGGGCTTCATCTCTGCCGGTATTAATGTAGACCTCACCCAAAGCGGTATTGAAATTTCCCGCACCAACTTTTGCATAATTATTAACCAGAATTACTGCTGGTTCATCTGCCATTTTCTGTGCCTGTAACTCTTTAATATTGGTATTTAAATCCAGTTTTTTATCGATGATATTATAGGTAAGCACCGGTTTAAATGCTGCCACTGTATTCATATCCGGATTCCTTCTGATTTTAACAGCATCTGCCAGAACAGGTTTATACGGCCTGACAACCTCAATTTCTTCAATAAGTGTTCCACCTGCAGGCGGCTGCTGAGCCGGGGGAGTCTGATCTTTTTTGTCCTGCGCACTGCTCAGAACCGATAAACTAAATAGGCTTAATAACAGAGTATATTTAAATGTATTTGTATTCATTATTTAGTGCGTTTATTCAGTAAATCCAACTTTTCTGTAGCCAGGGTCAGAATATCATCTTCCTTATTTTCATAATTTTCAATGATACTTTGCAGGGTGCTCTTTGCCTGAAAAATATCCTTCATTGCTACATAATTATCAGCGATCAGGATATAGGTTTTTGCAACCCAATAGTCGTGGGATGGCATTTTATTTGTCAGATCAAATGCAGTAGCCAGTGATTTCTTGTATTCGTGTTTTTTATACTGGAGTTCTGCCATGATATATTTCGCCTCAGCACCTGTAACAGTTTGGGTACTATCTACAATGGCTTCTATCTCTTTTACAGCCTGAATTGTATCACCGATTGCCAGATTCGCTTTTCCGGCGTATAAACCTGCCCTGAAAATATCTTCCTCAGATGATTTTTCAGATTCTCGTATGAATTTGACGTATTTAAGAGTTTCATCAGGCAAATTCATGCTCGCATAGGCTTCCATAAGGTGGTTAACTGCGAAATTGTAATTTGACTTGTACTCTGAAGTTAACTCTAGTTTTTTCAGATGCACAATAGCTTCATTATACTTTTTCTGTGCGATGTAAATTTTGGCAATGCTCATCAATGCCCTTTCGGTATAATCGCTTGTCCAGTCGTTCAGGATATATTCATAATCAGGAATAGCTTCATCCGGGCGTTTCAGCCTTACCAGACTTTCAGCTCTGATGAATTTAGCGTGTTTATCATGTGCAGCTTTCGGGAATTTATCGAAATAGGCATTAACTGATTCAAAAGTACCCTGATAATCGCCGTTTAAAAAGCGGTTGTTTGCTGCCTGGAAGGTAATATTGTCCTGTTCATAAGAACTCAGATTTCCAATACTGGTGCTGTTTGCGTAATCCAGAAATCCTGCTGCATCTGATTTTTGCAGATAGATGTTCTTTATAGACTCAAGTGCCAGTTTGGCTTCATCAGTGGTTGAGTATTCACTTATAACACGCTTAAAGGTAACCAGTGCAGACTCCTCCTGATCCTGATTCAACTCTACCAGGCCTATTGTGAATAATGCTCTTGGAACATAACTGCTTCTTGGATATTTTTCTATTAGGGCACTAAGATCAGTTTTGGCAATTTCGTAATCGCCTTTGATAAAATAGGTGTATGCGATTTCAAATCCGGCATCATCCGAATAATTTGATTTTGGAAATTGCTGCAATAATGATTGATGGGTAGCAATTTTTAAGTCATTCTGGCCTTGCAAGCCCTGAATCATACCCCGCTGAAACATCGCATAATCCTCACTCGAAGTTTTGTAGGAGATGATCCGGTCATAATAACCCAATGCATCACCGTAATCCTTTAATACAAAATAGGAGTCTGCAAGTCGGAGCACAGCATCGTTGATTGTATTAATATCTTTTTCATTTCCCTGAAGAAAGCGCTTGAAGTAAGTGGCAGCTTTTCTATAACTTTCATGTTCAAAGGCAGCGTATGCCAGCGCGTAATGAGCAAAATTGTATACATCTGTCTTTTTTGCAGCAGGGAGATTCATGAACTTCTCAAAATTGTCAACAGATTCTCCAAACTTCCTGACTTCATACATTGCTTCTGCAAGCCAGTAAGTTGAAAGTGCATGAATCTCATTATCAACCACATTGGTATTTGAGCGCATAAACATGGAAATCCCATTTTGAAAGGCCCGTTCATTATAATATTCAAGTCCACGGAAATAAGTAACTTTCTGATAAACAGCATTGGCCTCCTTATTTCTGTTCGGAATGCTCTCAAGAATATCGATTGCATCTTTGTAATTTTTGGTGGTGAGCAGGATTTCGCCAAGAAGAATTTTAGCCTCGTCCAGTTTATCTGAATAGGAGTATGTTTTAATAAATTGCTGGGTAGCATCTAAAGCAACCTGATGAAAATCAAGCTCATAGGATAGTTTTGCATAATTAAACAGGCCTTCTTCCTGTAGTTTTTTATCAAAGCTTAATCTTGAGGCTTTAAAAAAGGCACTTCTTGCACCCTGCTTATTTCCTGTCTTTATAAATGACTCTCCCAAAGCAATCATTCCACTCTGAAAATACTGATCTGTTGTTTCAAGTTTTTCCAGCTCAACAATAGCATTCTTATAGTCTTTTAGTTTATACCAGGTATAACCAATCTGATAATTATCCTGATTATTCTGGGTTTTGCCCTGATCATTCTTCTGAAAGCTTCTGTAATAGGCACCTGCATTGGTATAATCAGACTTTGCAAAATATGAAGCCCCAACTATCCTGAACATTTCTGTTTCATAAAGTTGTTTAGTAGATTTTAATACAGGTATGGCATAATTAAGAACATCGTCATAACGCTGATCCAGGAAATACATCGCTGAAATATAGTAGGGATAGCTGCTTTCATAAGGCTTTGAACCCTTTAATCTTTCAAACTCAGTTAAAGCAGTTTTGTAATCTTTTTGCAGGTAGCTGATGTAAGCATAATAATAAATAGAAAGCTCGTTATAGGTGCTTTTCTCGTTTCTCAGTTCCGCAAATATTGGTTTTGCTTTATCATTGTCTTTGATTTCAAAATAGGAGTAAGCCAGTTTATACCTGTACTCAGAAGATTCTTTTCCTGAAATATTGTTTCCTTCCAGTTTCGTTAACCATTCGATTACTTTAGGAAAGTTCTTCTTTGAAAAATAAGATCTCCCAAGATGATAATAGGCAAGCTTTGTATAATTACTTGCAGGGTATTTATCTATAAAGTCAATAAACAACGATTCTGCATCGCTATTGTCTAATTCAAGTGCGCATAAGGCAATATAGAACTTAGCATTTTCTTTCAGCAGACCTACGTCCGGATTGGATTCTGGCCTGGCAGAGCTTGTTTGTTCAAACTGGCCGACACGGCTGAACTGTTGTGATGCTGCGGCGTATTTCCCCTGATCCAATAATTCTATCCCACCTCTGTAAAACTGATTTATTTCAATCCAGGCGGTATTTTGAGCAAGGAGAGGAGCAGCTAATAATGTAAGCAGGAGAGTGAAAATTGCGTATTGTCTGAGCATAAGTAACCAAAATAATTATCGCTAATTTACTCGAAAGGCCTTTAGGCTATTCACATTAGTAATTAACATGTGTTGAAAACAGAGTTATAACGGAAAATAATAACTGATGTTATTAGAGACCGAAAAATCCGAAAGATCAGATTGAAAAATAGAATTATTTGTTTCGCTGGTTTGCCAGTAGATATAATACAGCCATCCGCACAGCTACCCCATTTTCTACCTGATCGAGTATGATTGACTGTTTACTGTCAGCAACATCGCTGGTGATCTCCACTCCGCGGTTAATTGGGCCGGGATGCATTACAGTGATTTCCTTGTCCAGTGAATTAAGGATTTGTTTATTCAAACCATACATCATCGAGTATTCCCTGAGAGATGGGAAGTATTTTATATCCTGCCGTTCGAGTTGTATGCGAAGCATGTTGGCGACATCGCACCAGTTCAGTGCCTTCATAAGATCATGTTCTACCTTTACGCCCAAGGTTCCAATATATCTTGGGATCAGTGTGCTCGGGCCACATACCATTACTTCAGCACCTAATTTGTGAAGGCACAGAATGTTTGACAATGCAACTCTTGAATGAAGCACATCACCAATTATCGCTATTTTCTTTCCTCTTACCTCACCATACCGCTCTCTGATTGAAAAGGCGTCCAGAAGTGCTTGCGTTGGATGCTCGTGCGCACCATCCCCGGCATTCACGATCTGCGCATCAACATGCTTGCTTAAGAATACTCCTGCACCAGGGTAAGGGTGTCTCATAACAACCATGTCAACTTTCATTGACAGAATATTATTTACAGTATCGATCAGGGTCTCTCCCTTACTGACAGAGGAGGAGGAAGCGGCGAAATTTACAATATCGGCCGAAAGCCTCTTCTGAGCAAGTTCAAATGAAAGGCGTGTTCGGGTTGAGTTTTCAAAGAAAATATTGGCGATGGTAATATCACGCAGAGAGGGAACCTTTTTTATGGGTCTGTTCAGTACATCTTTAAATGTATCGGCCGTTTCAAATATCAATTCAATATCTCTTGAGGTGAGATCTTTTATTCCCAGCAGGTGTTTAGTGCTTAATGTTTGAATTGCTTCTGCCATTATTTTTCTGATAGTAAGATAACTTTGTCCTCATGATCAGTTTCTTTCCAGCTTACGATAACTTTCTGTGAGGCAATGGTGTCAACCTTAATTCCGATATAATCGGCTTCAATTGGCAGGTGTCTTGAAAAACGTCTGTCGACAAGAGTAAGAAGTTCTACTTTTTCCGGTCTTCCAAAGGATTGTAACGCGTCCATCGCTGCCCTTATGGTTCTGCCGGTCCATAATACATCATCGACCAGGATGACCTTTTTACCTTCAATAATAAAATCAATTTCTGTACTGCTGGGTATCAATAATCCATCTTTGCGACGGAAATCATCCCTGAAAAATGTGATGTCAAGGTTTCCGCTTTCAATCTTAACTTTAGGAAGACTGATTTTTAATTCCTCAACAATACGTTTAGCAAGAAAAATTCCACGCGGTTGAATACCAAGTATGACAGAGTTTTCAAAAAGATTGTGATTTTCAATTAACTGATGACAAAGGCGTTGAATGGTGATCTGGAATTTCGGACCGTCAAGCAAGGTTAGTTTTTGCATCTTGGTTTAATTTGAGCAAAAATAGGGAAAAAAGATAAAAGCAGAAAGGAATAAGATAAAAGTTTACGGGTAAGTTTTTTGGGCAGGAATAATTGTGTAGAGGGAATGGGTATTTGGAAATTGGGAATGGGAAATTGGGAATGGGAAATTGGGAATAGGAAATTGGGAATAGGAAATAGGGAATCGATAGTTATCGGGTGGGAAAATTAAACAAAAAAGCCCTGATTTTCATCAGGGCTTTCAAGAATATAAGAACTTAGCTTATTCTGCTTTTTCTTCAGAAGCTTCTGCTACTTCAGTACTTGCAGCTGCATCTTCTTCAGTTTTCTTAGCTTTCTTGGCTTTGCTTTCTGCACCTTCCATCTTCTCTTTTAATTGTGCCAATACACCCAGATCACCTAAAGTTG
>CAZGCG010000004.1:25095-28320 GCA_964524205.1 uncultured Sphingobacterium sp.
GCACCTTCCATCTTCTCTTTTAATTGTGCCAATACACCCAGATCACCTAAAGTTGATTTTTCAACAGACTCTTTTACCTTTTTAACGGCAGTAGTTGTTGCTTTAGCTTCTTTCTTTTTAGCGTTGAACTCTTCTTTGCGCTCTTCAGCTTTAGCCTCTTCCCAGATACGGGCATGAGAAACTACAATACGCTTAGAGTCTTTGTTAAATTCAATGATTCTGAATTCTGCAGTTTCCTCAGCTTTAACTGAACTACCATCTTCTTTAACCATGTGTTTTGTAGGAGCAAATCCTTCAACACCATATGGTAAAGCGATGATTGCACCTTTATCAGTGACTTTTAACACAGTACCTTCGTGGATAGAATCCAGTGTGAATACGGTTTCAAAAGTTTCCCAAGGATTTTCTTCTAACTGTTTGTGACCTAAGCTCAGTTTACGGTTAGCCTCATCAAGTTCTAAAACAACCACATCTAATTCTTCACCTACTTTAGTGAATTCATTAGGGTGATTAACTTTCTTAGACCATGAAAGATCAGAAATATGAATCAATCCGTCGATACCTTCTTCAATTTCAACAAATACACCAAAATTGGTCATGTTCTTAACAACAGCTTTGTGTTTGCTTCCGATAGGGTAGCGCTCACCGATGTTTTTCCATGGATCAGGAGTAAGTTGTTTGATACCAAGGCTCATTTTACGCTCGTTACGATCTAATGTCAATACCTGAGCTTCTACCTCGTCACCAACTTTCAGGAATTCCTGTGGGTTACGAAGATTTTGAGACCATGACATTTCAGATACGTGAATCAAACCTTCAACACCCGGAGTGATTTCAAGGAATGCACCGTAATCTGCAACAGTTACGATTCTACCTTTAACTTTAGATCCGATCTCTAATGCCGTATCTAATGCTTCCCAAGGGTGTGGAGTTAATTGTTTTAAGCCTAATGCGATACGTTTTTTCTCGTCATCAAAGTCTAAAACAACAACATTGATCTTTTGATCAAGGTTTAATACTTCACGTGGATGCTCTATACGGCCCCATGAAATATCAGTTATGTGTAATAAACCGTCTACGCCACCAAGGTCAATGAACACACCGAAATCGGTAATGTTTTTAACTGTACCTTCAAGTACTTGTCCTTTTTCCAGTTTCGCAACGATCTCAGTTTTTTGATTTTCTAAATCGTCTTCAATCAACACTTTGTGAGATACTACAACGTTTTTAAACTCATGATTGATTTTAACAACCTTGAATTCCATTGTTTTACCTACGTAAATGTCATAATCACGGATAGGTTTGATGTCGATCTGCGATCCCGGAAGGAAAGCTTCAACACCCATAATGTCCACAATTAATCCACCTTTAGTACGGCTCTTAACAAAACCAGTGATGATCTTGTCCTGATCCAAAGCTTCATTGATTGTTTCCCATGAACGTTGTGTTTTTGCACGCTTACGGGATAATACCAACTGTCCGTTAGCATCTTCCTGTGATTCTACAAATACATCAACAGTGTCACCGATTTTCAAGTCAGGTGTATCACGGAATTCAGATAATGACACTAAACCATCAGATTTAAATCCGATGTTCAATACCACATCTTTGTTGTTGATCGATACAACAACTCCCGAGATAATCTCGCCTTTGTTGATCGAGTTGAAAGTGCCGGCATACATTTCTTCAAACTTTTCACGGTCTGCAGCACTGTAATTACCGAACCCTTTGTCATCAGCATCCCAGTCGAAATCGCCGGAAGGGGTGATGAGGGTTTTTGATTTGATCTCTTCGATCGACACTGAATCAGCTTCTGATTCAATGGTTTCCTTTTGTTTAACCGTAGTGGTTTCTTCGCCTTGTAGCTCCGCTTGTTTAGCAGTCAACTCCTTTTCGGCTTCTAGTTTTTTGGCCATTAATTAATTTATCTCCTTTTTCCGATTATTAAATCGGACTGCAAAGGTAGAAAATAAGATTTTTAATAAAAAACATTTCTATGCTTTATTTTTATTAAGGCTTAGGATATTGGATATTTAAACCTTAAGGATGGCGGGACTGATTATTAATTGACCTTAAAATCAGGCTTAAATTGAATTGAAAGCTATTATTCTGTGTTTTTACTGCTTAACAATGGACTTATATAGGATAAAGCGAATTCCAGCTGCATTTCCTGGTCAATATTTGAATTGTCAAGCACAATTGCATCTGCGGCTTGTATTAATGGGCTTTCCTCTCTTGTGGTATCCTGATGATCGCGGAGGGCAAGATTTGCATATATTTCTTCTAAACTTACTTTTTCTCCCTTAAGGCTTAGTTCTTTAAATCGTCTTTCGGCACGAATCTGCGGGTCAGCAGTCATAAAAAATTTCAGTGTGGCATCCGGAAAAACTACTGTGCCTATATCACGGCCATCCATTATTATATTTTTGGATTTACCCATTCTTTGCTGCTGCCTGACCATTGCTGTACGTACAGCTTTGATTGCACTAACCTGACTCACTTTTTCAGATACTGGCATTTGCCTTATTTCCTCAGAGATATCTTCTTCATTTAAAAAGACAAAAGTTTGTTCATCACGGAATTCAAAGTTAATATGAATATTGTCCAGAGCATTTTCTACGGCAAGGGGGTCATTCATATCAATTTTATTCCTAAGGAAATAAAGGGTTACCGCACGGTACATTGCACCTGTATCTATATAGATAAAATGCAGTTTCTTAGCCAGGGCTTTTGCAATTGTACTCTTTCCGCAGGATGAATAACCATCTATGGCTATGACTATGTTTTTGCTCATTCCTGCAAAAATAGAATTTGCTTTCGATTTCCGGATAATTTAATTTATCAAATCCATTTGGATGGTATGCTGTTTATGAACCTGGAATACATAATTTTGAGTATGGAATTTCTGGTAAAGGATCTTTTAAAGGAGATCAAATTCAAAACATCAAGGAGTGGAGGCAAGGGCGGTCAGAATGTGAATAAGGTTTCCTCAAAAGTGGAGCTCAATCTGAATATCAGTACATCTTTGCTTTTTACCGATGAACAAAAGCAAATTTTGTTGCAAAAACTTGCCAACAGGATAAATTCTGAAGGAATATTGCAGATTATTACTGAGGAAGAGAGAAGTCAGTTACTGAATAAGCAGAAAAGTTTGGTAAAACTTCAGCAGTTGATCAAAAATGCCTTATATCAGCCAGCAGTTAGAAAGGCCACAAAACCAAAACG
>CAZGCG010000005.1:0-26025 GCA_964524205.1 uncultured Sphingobacterium sp.
ACCAGGGCACTTCCCTATTTAATTCCCAATATCTGGAACTTTACAGCAATTGGAGCTCTGGCAATATTTGGTGGTGCTCAGTTCAGTGATAAACGAATGGCATTCCTTATACCCATAACAGCTATGGCTGTTTCTGACCTCTTTATAGGAAATGGATTTAGCCTTGCAGTCTATACTGGCTTTGTGGCGATGGTTGGATGCGGATTCCTGATCAGAGACAAAGTAAATACAACTAATGTAATTTTAGCTTCATTCATCAGTGCATCAGTTTTCTTTCTGATTACTAATTTTGCATTTTTATACCCTGCTACTATGTACCCCCGGAATATTTCAGGAATCCTGACTTCTTATGCTGCGGGTCTTCCATTCTTTAGAAATATGTTAATTGGTAATTTGGTGTTTTCAGCAGTATTATTTGGAAGTTTCTATCTTTTATCAAAAAGATTCCCTGTTCTTGCAAAAGTTTAGATTACAGTTTTATCAATAATATAAAGAAAACCCGGACCTATTAATTCTGATTCTTGTAAGAAATCATGAATTATCAGGTTCGGGTTTTTTATTTTTCGTAACATTTAACGATCTCTTCTATGGAATCAGGAAGAATATTTTCTGCGGGCTTCTATTTGTGCTTTTTCGCCTTCAGCAATAACCTCTTCGTTAGTTTTAAGATTAAACTCCTTTAAAATATCCTTTACAAAGACATCTGGAGATAAACTTTCTATTACAGCCCATTCTTCTTCATGGAATACTTTTATATCCACCTTGCGTCCGTACTTTTTTTGAATAGCGGGAAAATGCTGAACGAAGGGCCATAAATGGAGGAAAACTTTTTCAAGATTAACAGGAGCCCAGCAAAGTTGAGGGCTCCAAAAACCAGTCTTTGCCAATTCCTCACCTGTAATATCACATATTTTACTGGTTCCTTTCCTGGCACTGGAAACTACTACACATTTATGCTTCCATGCACGAGCATTAATCATTTGTCCGGCAGCAAAGGCTGAAGGGAAGAAAATGATCTCTGCACCCTGATTCCGGTACATCTCCCATCCATCATCCCATAACGAGTCAAAACAAATCTGAACCCCTATTTTCCCAAAATCAGTCTGAATAACAGGCTGAAATAAAGGTCCGGGCATAACCCCACTTTTTATCTCACCTTCTGTCGGGTGAATTTTATGATACACTCCGACACGCTTCCCCTGCCGGTCAATCACAACAGATGAGATATGGAACATCCCATTACCTGCGGGAGTATCAACAGAACAAATTGTGTAGCAATTATTTTTTTTAGAGAAATCAGAAAACTGGTTTAACACTTCTTCTGATTTGCTTACCCTTTGTTCTACTGTGAACTTCCCATCCATTTTAGTATTTGCGATGTAAAAACATTCAGGCAGGCAGACCACATCAGGGCTAAAGGGTTCGATTCCTTTGAGAGATTCAATTACTCTTTTAACCATATCATCAGGAGTTTCTGCAGAGAGTCTTTCCTGAGAAAAGCTTGCTATCCAAACCTCCCGGGGAAGTTTTCCGGCTGGATTTAAAACACCATCTGAATGGCGGTCGCTTTTTATTGACTCAGCTAATCCTATATTACCAATAGTAGTAAGACCGGCAGTTAATGCCGATTTTTTTAAAAAATTCCTTCTTGAGTTTTGCTCCATTGTCATTTGGCTATAATCGTTAATAAGTTCAAACCCACTCCTTCAGTAAATATAATGCTAATCTCCTGAATAGTTTCTAAGCTAAATCAGTAGTATAGGCAGAACAGCACCGAATCAAGAGGCGTTATCAACTCATTGATTTAACAAGCGTTGTACCAGTTCAGGAACTGCAGTAGCAGCATTTTCAGGAATCATTTCTATGTTTTTTGCAGATATCTCCATTGCCCTCGGATCTACCAGTATTTTTTCCGCTTCCGCCGGTACCAGATCAATGAGGCCAGCTGCCGGGTAAACCTTTAATGAGGTTCCTATTACTATGACTATATCTGCAACATAACATTGTTTTGCAGCTGTTTCAATCATCGGAACAGCTTCTCCGAACCAAACGACATGAGGCCTTAGCTGGGAGCCTAATTCACATAGTTCTCCCATTTTCAATTCCCCTCCTGAGATATCATAAGTGAGATTTGGATTTCTATCCGACTGGGATTTTGTGATCAGGCCATGCAAATGAATAATTCTCGAAGATCCGGCACGTTCATGCAGGTCATCAATATTTTGGGTAATGATTGTCACATCATACTTTTCCTCGAGTTTAACAAGTGCATAATGTGCCGCATTGGGTTTAGCCTCAATAACAGATTTACGACGCTCATTATAAAAATTTTGGACCAGATCAGGATTCCTGCTCCAGGCTTCAGGAGTAGCAACATCATATACATTGTGTCCTTCCCACAGTCCGCCTGAATCTCTGAAAGTCTGCAGGCCACTTTCAGCAGAGATGCCAGCTCCTGTAATTACAACAATTCTTTTCATCTGTTTATATTTAATTCTTTTCCCGCAATTGCGGGATGATTTCTTTCAGCTAATATCCAGGTATAAAAATCCGGCATCCTCAGTCATGTCTGTTTGTTTAATTTGTAAAGGTCTGAATACAACTTCTCCGGTCTCATAAGCTACAGGCTTTCGAAAAACTGGTCCATTATAACAAAAGGTATGGAACTCACCATTTTCTCCAAAGGGATCTATTCCATGAGGCAGATTTTTGAAGAAATCTGAATTTAGTTGTTTCCCAATCCAATCCTTACCTAATTTATCCGATTGAACACAGCAGGTAATAGCTTCAAAACCTCCATCTGATAACTCTTTCTGAAGCTCAACTGAGCTACTCTTCCACAAAGGAAAATATGTTTCCAAACCTGCCTTTGATGCTAAATCCTCACGGTATATACGAAGGTCTTCGAGAAAAATATCTCCAAACACCAGCGTATCAACACCTATTTCTACTAATTGTGAACAGATTTTCAGAAAGGATTCTTCATAAGAATAATTGTCAGGCTGATTGGACACCCACATTTTAATGATTGGAAATCCCAGTTGTTCAGCTTGTCTGTCAAGTACTTTTTCAGCGATTCCATGCATAGAAATTCGTTTAAAATCTCTATTTAGAGTGGTTACAAGTCCCATTATTTCTACTTGAGGATTTTGTTTAAGCCTTTTTAATGCCATTGCTGAATCCTTACCTGCACTCCAGAATAAAACTGCCTTCTTCATGAATAATCTGTCTTAAAACAAAAATAGCGATGAATTTACATCCATCGCTATTTATTATTTGGTTTTGCAACTTATCTTATGTCTAACCTAAAACCAGCATTAAAATTAATTCCTTTGGTTTGATATCCTGCGAATTCAACATAATCCTGATCCAGAACATTCTTAACATCCGTAAACAAGCTAAGTCTGGTTGAAACCTTGTATTGAGCATAAACATCCAACACATTAAATGAAGCAAGTTCAGCTTCCACTGTTTTGAAAGTCTTACCATCAAAATATCTATCTCTTCGGTCGCCTGTAAACTTATAAATAAGATTAAAGCTTAGGGATTTACTTAAATCAAGACCGGCATTCAGTCCGAATGAATTCTTTGGTCTTCTGAAGAGATTAAATGATGTACCTGCCGGAGTAGTCACCTCCCCATCAACATAAGCATAGAAAGCATTCAGATTCAGTAGTCCATTTGGTTTGTAGCTTAGTTCAACTTCATAACCTTTATCATTCTGCTTATTTTGATTTATATAACCAAATTTACCTGGAGAAACCTGTCCAAAATCAATTACATTTTCAATATCTCTCTTAAAATAAGAAAGGGAGAGATTGATTTTGGATGTAAAATTCAGATCAAATCCTGCCTCATAAGTACGGGATGTTTCAGGACTAAGAGCTAAATTCCCGTATTCTGAAAACAGCTGATACAGAGATGGCACTCTGTAAGCAGATGAAAGGTTTGCATATACCTTATAACGGTCTGCAATGAGGTAAGATGGATTTAAAGTGTAGGTAAAGTTGCTGCCATATTCACTATGATCATTGAATCGACCGCCTATCTCTGCCTGAAAACCCATTTTTGATTTAATAAAAAGAGAGGTAAACAGACTTTTTATATTATTGTCTGCAGATAACCGTGAACTAAATGGATTTCTCTGAACTGTACTTAGATTCCTGTATGAAATGCCGCTTGCCACATCAATAAAATTATTGAAAGCATAATTGAGGTTAGTTTCCAGATGCGTAATATTCCCTGTATTATTGGTAAGTGAACCCTGATTATTATATTTATTTCTCAGGTTATTCTGGCTTAAATTAAAATTGAGCACAGCTTTATTTAAATCCAGCTTTCCACCAATTCCGCCCAGAAATGAAGATTTGCTATAGGTATAATCCTTGGCATCAGCAAATGCACCATTATCGAGGTCGGCGGCATTATTGTTAGCCTGAAAGTTACCTCGTAGCAGAAAGTTTTTACTGACCTGCTGCCCCATATTAAACATCATGGATTTCTGATGGAATCCATCCTTGTCAAAACCGGGTTCAGAATTGGCAGGCATTGCTGAAGAGAAATTCTTTGAATCCAGATTAGAGGCATTGAATGTTAAAGATGTATTTTCGATTTGTCCGCTCAAACCTAAAACTTGTTTATAAGTTCCGTAACTCCCACCGGTAGCCAGAAGATTTGCAGCTAATTTGCCGCTGCCTTTTCTGGTGATCACATTAATAACACCTGCTACTGCGTCAGAACCATACAAAGTAGAATTCCCTCCTTTTAAAATTTCGATGCGCTCAATATTTTCAATTGCAATGGATGAAATATTGTATTCACCAGATATTTCTGATGCATCATTTACAGGAATACCATCAATCAGTATCAGGGTATTAGCAGCACTTGCTCCACGGAGATACACAGCCTTAATATCGGCAGGATTACCTCCATTCCCTCCTATCGTCAAGCCAGCCACATTATTTAATAGTTCGGGCAAAGTCCTGCCCTGACTTTTCGAAATGGTTTCTGCAGTAATTACCCGAACCACCTTACCAATTTCTGATAATCTTTTGGGCGAACGACTGGCGACTACCACCACTTCATCGAGATTTGACGCAGGTCTTTCCTGTGCCAGGGTAATGCTGCTTAGCAATACCAGTTGTGCAAGTCCCAGACTTACCCCAACGTAAAGTTTTTTTGTTTTCATTTTGTTGTGAGTTTTTATCCCACAGCAAACAGATAATGAAGGAATACCAGAAATGGATCTATTCTTGCGAATAGTCCTCTCCAAGCTTCAATCCCCGAAAGCTATGAATTATTATGCTGAGGCAGGTCTTCTGACTTACTCCCGGTTTATCCTGCCTTCCCATCCGCCTGAGGCGAAAAGTGGCTTTATTTTGGATACCGTTATGGAGAACACAGCAGCGGGACTGTCCGGGATTCTAACCCGGTTCCCTTTTAATTCCGAATATGATTCCGGAAACCTAAAGCATCGCAAATTTAGCATAAGCTTTAACAAATTCAAATGAATTTGAGAATAGCTTGTTCTGATTTTGGGCTTATTAATTATCTTTAGAAATAAGGATAATATATATCGTATTGATCATCAGACGTTGGAGAGCAAAATTCATCTGTAAATCCGTAAGTTGAATTTATCAAAACTCAGATTATCACAAATATTGATAATCCAAAGTTTTTATGGCCCTAAAATTGTATTGAAAAATCTTTAACAAGAAATTTATGAAGGAACTCCCACTTACCGTTAAACGATCAATTGAATTAATGGGCATTTGCCTCATGGGTGTCATACTAGCTTATGGACAGCAGATTATTATGCCTGTGATCCTTGCATTTTTTCTGAGTATAGTGCTGCTTCCGGTTTACCGATTCCTGAGGTCAAAAAAAGCACCTGAATTTTTGGCGATCCTTTTGCCCATTTTACTTGGTGCTGTTTTAATTTCACTTGTAATCTGGTTCTTTACCGGACAGTTCAACAGCCTCGTGGCTGAGTTTCCGATGATTAAGAAAAATATAGCGATGCATTTGGCTGATTTGAGCGGATGGATTAACCAAAAAACCAATTTTTCTACTCCTGAACAGCTCAAATTTATAAACGAGCAAAGTAATAAAGTTCTATCAAATGCAGGAGCAATTCTTGGCGGTGCCGCAAACTCAATTACTTCTATATTAATTTACATTGGCCTGGTACCCATTTATATCTATTTATTCCTTTCCTATAAAGGCCTGCTGATCCGTTTTGTATTTGTATGGTTTGAAAAATCAGAGCATAAAAAAGTTGAGGAAGTTATGAAGGAAACCGAAGTGATAATTAAAGGTTACCTGATTGGTCTTATGATCCAGATTAGTTATATCATTGTACTATTAGGAGGATTGTTACTTCTTTTTGGGATAAAGCATGCGCTTTTAATAGGTGTGATCTTTGCAATATTAAACCTGATTCCGTACATAGGTGCATTGATCGGAAACATTATAGGCGTTCTTCTTACTCTAACTAATTCCCAGGAAATATTACCGGTATTCATAGTATTAGGAGTTATTGCTGCAGTTCAGTTTCTTGATAATAACATCTTAATGCCAAGAATTGTAGGCTCAAAAGTCAGAATAAATGCTTTTGCCGCGATATTAGGTGTATTTATTTCAGGAAGTCTTGCAGGTTTTACCGGGATGTTCCTTGCCCTGCCGATGATTGCTATTTTGAAAGTAATTTTTGACCGTTCTGAAATGTTCAAGCCCTGGGGAATTCTTCTAGGAGATGAGGTAATCTTAAAAAAGCCACTCAAATTTCCCAAATTAATTGTTCGAAAAAAGAAAGCAGAAAAGCAGTAAAAATGAATACCGATTCAGATAATCTGATTTTGATACTGTTCCTCAATACCCAGACCAAATAAAGCAAAATCATACTTTACGGGATCAAGAGGATCAAATTTGCGAAGGTTTTCAGTTAGTTCAGTTGCAGTTTGCCAATCAACCTGCTTACGGCTGATGAGCTTTAATTTTCTGGCTACCCGTTCAACATGAATATCTGTCGGACAGATCAGATCTGAAGGTTTTATGCTATTCCATAGTCCGAAATCCACACCACGATCATCCTTACGTACCATCCATCGCAGAAACATATTCAGTCTTTTACATGTTGATTTTTGTGAAGGAGAACTGATGTGCTTTTTTGTACGGGGCGGAAAATCTGGCAAGGAAAAAAAATAGGTTCTGAATGAATTTAATGCAATTTCAACAACGGATTCCTGTTTTCTATTATACAATTCACCAAGGTAACATGCAGAGGAAGCGCTCTCAGTATACTCTGTAGAATACTTTTCTTCTTCTAGAAATTCATCACGGAAAATATTCGCTCTTAAAGTATTAAAGGCCGTTTCCAATGTATCAGAAATTAAATAGTGCTGCCTGAAAAACTCAATAAAATATAAGGTATCCGTATCGTTAAAGGTACGGTGCTTAAAGTTTGAGAAACGTTTCAGATCGGTTTCCTGATGATTTAAAATAAAATCATAGGGGGCACCATCCATCAGGGAAATGAGCTCTTTGCACTTATTAATTATCGTTTTTCTTTGTCCCCAGGCCAGAATTGAAGCCCAAAAACCCATAATTTCAATATCCTGTCTTTTAGTAAACAAATGAGGAATACAGATCGGATCATTTTCTATAAAACCAGACCGATTATACTGATCAAATTTAACATCAAGAAAATCTTTCAGTTCATGAAAAGTATGAAATGAAGTCGGGTAATCTGCCATTTGGTGTATTCCTAACAGGATAAGGCTATCAGGAAAGTGCTTGCTTCAAATCATCAAGCAAATCCTCTACATCCTCCACTCCCACACTTAAACGTAAAAGGTTATCTGTAACTCCAACTTTATCACGCTCAGCTTTTGGAATAGAGCCATGGGTCATTGATACAGGGTGATTAATCAGTGATTCAACACCGCCAAGTGATTCAGCTAATGAAAATACTTTAAATGAGGAAGCCACTCTGAAAGTCTCCTGCAAATCAGCACCTTTTAATGTTATTGAAATCATGCCACCAAAATCACGCATTTGCTTTTTTGCGATATCATGGTTTGGGTGATCGGTAAATCCTGGCCAGTATATTTTATCAACTTTTGGATGGGTTTTCAAATATGCTGCAATCTGCCGGCCATTTTCACAATGCGCTTTCATCCGAAGGTGAAGGGTTTTCAATCCTCTTAAAACAAGAAAACTATCCATCGGACCAGGTGTTGCACCACAGGCATTATAAATGAACCAAAGACGTTTATACAAATCATCATCATTCAGCATTAATGCACCCATAACAACATCTGAATGGCCACCAAGGTATTTTGTAACCGAATGCATAACAATATCAGCTCCCAGATCAATAGGATTTTGAAGATAAGGAGATGCAAAGGTATTGTCGACCGCCAGTAATATATTATTTGCCTTTGCAATTGCAGAAACAGCCTCAATATCAACAATTTGCATAGTTGGATTGGTGGGTGTTTCAATCCATATCAGTTTGGTATTCTGGTTTACATACTGATTCACATTCTGAGCATCATTCATATTTATAAAATGAAATTTGATGCCATAATTTGAAAAGATCTTTGTGAATATGCGATAAGAACCTCCGTAAAGGTCATCCCCGGTAATCACTTCATCTCCCGGACTTAAAAGTTTCATGACAGCATCCGTAGCTCCCATCCCACTGGAAAAAGCCAGTCCGTGTTTTGCATTTTCAAGCGCCGCAAGGCATGATTCCAATGCTTTGCGGGTTGGGTTTGTTCCCCTGGAGTATTCAAATCCCTTATTATCGCCAGGCGACTTCTGCCAATAGGTGGAGGTCTGATAGATTGGGGTCATTATTGCTCCGGTGCTTGGATCTGGTTCCTGACCAGCATGTATTGCTTTGGTTCCGAATTTCATAG
Source organism: uncultured Sphingobacterium sp. (assembly GCA_964524205.1). GTDB lineage: Bacteria > Bacteroidota > Bacteroidia > Sphingobacteriales > Sphingobacteriaceae > Daejeonella. The sequence goes on from CAZGCG010000005.1 coordinate 8,925, forward strand.
ATATTTTATTAAAGATTACAGGGAATTACAAAACTAGGGATATAGTTCTGAATAAATTGAATTTAAACGGGCTATTTGCTCTTATTTACTGGAACTAAACTTGGATTGAGTTCCTGTTTAAACTTATATCCCATACGCTTGCCTGTGGGATATCCGGAATTTGAGCCCATATACTGTTTTTCTTCGAGAGAAATTTGCCTGACTGATTCAAAAGGCGGAGTAAGCAGGTCAAAATCCATACAATATATAATTGCAAGTTCGAGAATCTTCCTGATCTGATCCTTTTTTAGTTTCCCTTTCCAGAATGAGTTAAAAAGAAAACCAAGCTGGCTCTGACCGTCTACAAAGAAATGTTCTTCTTTGTTTATGAATATCCTGCCTATCAGATAACCAATATCTGAACTTCTGTTATACTTTAAAGAGTCGGCAAGAAAATTATGAAGGTGAATAATCCCGCAGTACTTTCTGGAAGGATCTTCCTGCACGTACTTTAGTTTATTAATCTCATGTTCCGGAGGGAAACTGAACACATTGCTGTGCATGGATAAAACCAGCACATCACCAGAAAACTTAAGCTGCGCTTCAAAATCACCTCTGTCTGTATAGCTGATCTCAACATTCTGATCTATCTTGGAAAAGTCGCTCTGCATATCCAGGCAAATCTCCTGAAGTACGACTTTAAACTGATTAAACACAGAAGAAGTGGTCTTAAAAATTTGCTGCTTTACTGAAGCTTTATTCTCCAGCAGCCTCAAAACATGTTCATAGGATTCTGCTTCTTCCATTTCTTTTCTTAATATGCTCTGGCAAATAATACCCTTTGAGTTGAAGGTTTTCCGGTCACTATACAAGTTCCGTCTTCGGGTTTATTATTCAAAGGAATACAACGTATGGTTGCCTTGGTTTCATCTTTTATACGTTTTTCAGTTTCAGAGGTACCATCCCAATGAGCTGAGATAAATCCTGCTTTGGTATCCAAAAGTTCTTTAAATTCCTCGTATGAGTTGGCTTCCCGGGTATTCTCCTCTCTGAATTTAAGTGCTTTATTATAAATGTTCTGCTGAATATCAGTTAATAAATTTTCAATATGCTCAAGAATACCTTCCCTTGAAATAGTTTGTTTCTCTTTTGTATCTCTTCTTGCGATTTCTATTGTTCCATTTTCAAGATCACGACCTCCAATTGCCAGACGAACCGGAACACCCTTCATTTCATACTCTGCAAATTTAAAACCCGGACGAAGTGTATCACGGTCGTCGTACTTAACTGATATGTTTTTTTGTTTAAGTTCCTTTGAAAGGGCTTTCGCAAGCTCAGATATTTTTTCAAGCTCTTCATCTGAACGATAGATTGGAACGATAACTACCTGTATAGGTGCCAGTTTTGGAGGCAAAACCAATCCTGAATCATCAGAATGTGCCATAATCAGAGCCCCAATAAGGCGGGTTGAAACTCCCCATGAAGTAGCCCAAACATAATCGAGTTTTCCTTCTTTACTTGTAAACTTAACATCAAAAGCTTTGGCAAAATTCTGCCCCAAAAAGTGCGAGGTACCTGCCTGTAAAGCTTTTCCATCCTGCATCAAAGCTTCAATACAATAGGTATCCAATGCACCTGCAAACCGTTCATTTGCTGTTTTTTTACCTCTTATTACAGGAACTGCCATCCAGTTCTCTGCAAAATCTGCATAAACATTCAGCATGCGCTCTGTTTCTTCGATAGCTTCCTGTGATGTGGCATGGGCGGTATGGCCTTCCTGCCACAGGAATTCAGCTGTACGAAGAAATAGCCTGGTCCGCATTTCCCATCGGACAACATTAGCCCACTGATTAACCAGAATAGGTAAGTCCCTGTAGGATTGTATCCATCCTTTATAGGTATTCCAAATTATAGTCTCAGAAGTTGGTCTGACGATCAGTTCTTCTTCCAGCTTGGCATCCTCATCAACAATAATGTTTCCATTACCATCATTTTTCAGCCGGTAATGAGTAACTACAGCACATTCTGTCGCAAAACCCTCAACATGTGAGGCTTCTTTCGAAAAAAATGACTTTGGGATGAACAATGGAAAATAAGCATTGCTGTGGCCTGTATCCTTAAACATTTTGTCGAGAGCAGCCTGCATATTTTCCCAAATCGCATAGCCATAGGGTTTTATGACCATGCACCCTCGCACTGCAGAATGTTCGGCCATATCAGCCTTACCCACTAATTCATTATACCACTGTGAATAATCCTCTTCTCTACTGGTTAAACCCTTACTCATCTTATTTAGCTGTCAAAAAATTACGTATATTTATATAATTTAAACTTTAGGCAAAGTTATAAAACTAGACGATGTATTATAATATTTTGAAATGCAACCATTAGGGATATAATCTCGTCTATACATTAAGCGTTAACATTAAATACTACGGTCATGATAAAGAAAATCATCTATTTTTCAGCACTGCATGCTTTTATTGGTATTGCAGTAAGTCTTTCTTCATGTATGAGCACTAAGACTGCTCAAACTACAGTTCCAGAAGATGACGTTTACTACTCCAATGCTAAAGCTAAGGAGATAGTTGTTGCTGAGCGGGTTATACGTGAAGAGAAGCCGGCCTCTGATTATGTTACAGAAGAAGAATTATATGGGGATACCTACAGTAATTATGGTTATACTGACTATACATCACGCATTAACCGGTTCAGAGGATATCACCCTTCTTTAAGTTATTATAACAGTATATACGGTTATAATTACGATCCTTTTTTCAGTCCATCCTACTTTCCGTATAGTTATTATGGCTCTCCGGGTATAAATATTGGGATTGGAATTAACAGTGGATTTTATAGCTATAATCCATGGAGATATTATGGATATAATTATGGTTCCAGTTTCTGGGGTCCATATTCCTATTACAATCCGTACAATTCTTTTGGTTTTGGTGCAGGTAATTTCTACGGGGGTAATTATAACCGCGGATATTACAGTGGCATTTACAGTAGTCCTGCATTTACCAGTCCTAACTACCGTGCCCGTCCGAGCCGTGCAGGTGATAATATCCCTATGGAAAGAGGGGCTGTTATTGGTGCACCAGGATCAATTATCAGAGATAGCAGCGGAAACATCATCCAATCACGTGGAAGAGCGGAACGTTATGGTGTTCAGCCGGGCGCAGGTAGTACTCCTACCAGAACCCAGCCTGCGGCACGTCCTGACCGTGTAAACCAGAGTCCACCAGCCAGAACAACCCAGCCGGAGCGAATTTATACTGCTCCACGCCAGGATAATGGTTCAGGTTCAAGAAGTTCACAACCATCCAATAATAATGGAGGCGGCAGCAGCAGTGGTGCACGTCCTTCAAGAGGAAACTAAGACAGATACTTTATGAAATTAAGAGTTTTATTCTCTTTAGCAGTCATAGTGGCTGCTACAGGGGAGTTACATGCCCAGTATTCGGAAGATGCATTACGATTTTCAAGATCCCAATGGGGAGGCACAGCAAGATTTAAAGCTATAGGAGCACAAACGGGCGTTGGGGGAGATTTAAGTTCTGTTGGAGGCAACCCTGCCGGAATAGGTTTTTTTACACGTTCTGAAATAAGTTTTACACCGGAATTTAACGGCTACAATAACAGTTCGAGCTACCTTGGACAGCAAACGATTACAAGAGGAGATAGACTTGGACTTGCAAATGCTGCTGTTGTTTTTCATAGCAGGGCTGCTAAGCCCAAAGGTGCAAAATTAGATCAGGGATGGCTAAGTTTTAACTTCGGTTTGGCATACAATTCAACCCAGGGATTTGACAATACTATAGGCTATTCAGGCACAAACCCGAAAAACTCAATTGCTGATTATTATGCTGAATCTGCAACAAGTATTTATGGAGCACCTAATACCCTTCAATCGGGCTCCCTGGAAAGAATGGCCTATGACAATTATCTGATCGGATATGACAATCCCGGTGGATATTATTTCCCTGAAACAGACGTTAATAATGTCCAGACAAAAAATGATCTGAGATTCGGTCGTCAGTCTGAAGTGAATTTTAGTTTTGGGGCAAACTACAGCAACCAGTTCTATATCGGCGCGAGCATTGGAATTGCAAATATAAATTACAATACCAGTGATACATATAAAGAAAAAGGGTTTAATGTAACCGAAAACAATGATTATGAGCTCACCTATCGTCAATCACAGGTAACCCAAGGCTCAGGGATTAACGGAAAGATCGGTGCTATTTACAGACCAATTCCGAATATCCGTTTGGGAGCTACAATAGAAAGCCCAACCTGGTATACCATTGACGATAGCTATTCTGAAGGACTGGATACAAAATATGGCAAAAATAGAGTCGATTCTCAGTTTGTAAATGATGATGAGTTTTATGATTTTACCTATAAATTACGAACTCCGCTAAAGGTCAGTACAGGTATTGCCTACTTCTTTGAAGATAAAGGATTTATTTCTGCAGATATCGATTACGTTGATTATTCAACCATAAATTTTGCCCAAGCAAACTCTGGTGATATTCAGGTTATTTCTGATAATAATAAAGCGGTGATGTCAAAATATACTGATGCAATAAACTTCAGGATAGGTGCTGAATACAAAATTGATAAACAACTGATGCTCAGAGCGGGGTATGGCTCACAGGGTGATCCTTATATTCCTACTGACAGCAAAAGTTTTAAGATAAGTACCTATAGCGGTGGACTAGGATATCGAATCAATAATTATTATATTGATTTGACCTACCAAAAAGTAAGCTCTAATTCAGAGAGGTGGCCATATGCCTTAAATAATATTCCTACTTCAATTGCTAATGTTAAAAATAACAGGAATAATGTATTCCTAACAATAGGGAGCAGATTCTAACAAAAAATAGCCGCCAGAAGGCGGCTATTTTTTTTACTAATTCTTTCCAACAAATGAGCGAAGCATCCAGTTGTTCTTTTCTTTGAACTGCATGAACTTATTGATGAGATCACTTGTTCCTTCATCCCCGGCTTTGGAAGCCAGGGTCATAATCTCCCGCTCCATTTCAATCAAATTGCTGAAATCATCCATAATCGCCAATACCATATCAGTATCCTTCATTCCTATAGTATCTATCTCTTTCAGTTTGGAGATTTTTATATAATCTGTAAACGTACTGTAAGGCGATTTACCGATAGTCAATATACGCTCTGCCAGTTCATCAATGGTTAACTGAGCATTAGTATAAAGCTCTTCAAATTTTACATGGAGGGTGAAGAAATGCGATCCCTTAACGTTCCAGTGACAGCCTCTTAACTTTTGGTAGTGAATATGATAATTTGCAAGTAAATCATTTAAATGATCTACAATAGGCTTTAATTCCTTTTCTTCCAGACTTATTTCTTTTGCGTTCATATGATATTGTTTTTAATGGTTAATACTAAAAACTTTACAATTTTCATGCCTGAATGTTTTAGCGTACTTTAGGACCTTCTTTACCATTCTGGTTCAGAATAAATAATTTTATTTGCCTTGACCCTGAATAAAAACATATTAAGTCCCATTTTTTCAATAAAGTTCGGGGGTATTATCTGGAAAATTGAGGTTAACGATAAATATGGCCTGATTGCGATTGAAAGCCGGTCATTAGAATCAAAGAAAACATCATTTAGTGTAATAAATTACAAAACTGGTGAAGTTCTGATAAAAGAAAAGATTTTTCAGGAAACATGGAACCTCAATCTGGCTTATATTGCCGAGAAAAATCTGATTATAACCGCATTTAATCAAGCAGGTAGTCCGGAAAGTAAAGGCATAATTTCTGTAAATATTCAGGATGCTGAAGTATTATGGGAGCATTATAACTTATCTTTGAACAAGGTCAGCGATGAGGGTTTACAGGTATATGATCCCAGGATCAATCCGCGAAGACTTTCATGGATAAGTCATATCCATGGTGAAAATATAGCAGAAAGTGTTAAAATAGAGCAAAACTATGAAACTTTAATACACCCGGAATTTAGAACTCAGTTTTCAATTCCTGATTTTATTTTAAGGGAGGAAATAGTTGGAGATCTATCTGTATTATGTGTTCGGGACCTTACAATCATTAGTTTTCATGAAAAAGTTCAAAATAATATTCAACAGAGACTACTTGTTTATCAGGATGATACCATTTTACTTGATGAAATATTGATCGGGGACATACAAAAACTGCAACCTGAATCGTTCTTTATGCAAAAAAACCACTTGTTCTATATCCGGAACAAGAATGAAATAGTTTCATATTTAGTATAATTGCACAATTTTAAATTCTGATTAATGCTGAGACGATTAGTTTTGTCAATTTGTATCGCCATAACATCATTCACTGCGAGCGCATCAATAGATTCAATCAATGTAGAAGAGTTAAATGGCTACAAGAATATAGTACATAAAGTAGAGGCAAAGGAGAGTTATTATTCCATTGCCAGAAAATATAATGTAAATCCGCAAACCGTAATCCAATTTAACAGTAACCGGTCTTTACAAATAGGAACGATTATACGTGTACCTACTGAAAGGCCATTTAAAGAGTCAAGTAAAAATAAAGCTCCGGCTTCTGGTGGATCTAAAGTTGCAGTTATAGATTATAAAGTTGGTCCACGTGAATATTTAGGTTTGATAGCCCGAAAATTTAACACCACTATAGAAGATCTGAAGTCTTTAAATAACTTAACAAGCAATAATCTATCAATAGGGCAGATCATAAAAGTACCTTATGGTACGGCTCCTCAGGAAGAGCTTGCCCCTCCTCCACCTGCTCCGATCGACACACCGGTAGTCAATTCCGGAAACCAGCCTACCCAGATTGATAGCAGCAGGAATGCAAGTGATCGCCTTAAACTCCCACCTGCCAGGTATGGCTTAAGAGAAGTGAACGAACGCGGCCCCGCAATCTGGATAGCAGATGAAAATCTTGATGGAACGAAAATGCTTGCACTACACCAAACAGCACCAATTGGGACTGTAGTTAAAATTACGAATCCAATGACAGGCAAGAGCACTTTTGCCAAGATTGTTGGAAAATTTACCCAGAATGAGTCAACAAAAGATGTTATTATTGTAGTTACAAAAGCAGCCGCTGATTTAATCGGGGTAATGGACAAACGATTTCAGGCAATTTTAGTATACGGTGTTCCCAATGAGTAATAAACCTTTTGTAATTGGTATAGCAGGCGGCAGTGGTTCAGGAAAAACATTTTTTTTAAAATGTTTCTTAAACCATTTCAAAGAAAATGAAGTTTGCTTGCTGTCGCAGGATGATTACTATTTCAGAATTGCCCACACGATGACGGCCGAAGAAAATAAATTCTATAATTTCGACCTGCCATCAACCATTGATAATCAACAGTTTATAAGTGATATTAAAAAGTTGATTAATGGAGAAACAGTTCATCAAAAGGAGTATACCTTTAATAATCCGGATGCTGAGCCAAAACTACTTGAGATAAAACCAGCACCAATCATAATGGTTGAAGGTTTATTTATTCTACATTTTCAAGAGATAGCTGAACTGCTTGACCTCAAAATATTTATTGATACCCATGAAGAAATTGCTTTACAGCGTCGTTTAAAAAGAGATCTTATTGAGCGGGGTTATCCTGAGAGCGATGTACTTTATAAATGGGAGAATCATGTAGTACCGGCATATAAGGATTATCTATTGCCTCATAAGGAACTATGTGATATCATCATAACAAATAACACACATGTTGCTGATGACATCGTCAAGATTACCAGTGAAATATCGGATAAATTAAGAAAGAGCGTACTGGCAGAACAGTTAAGCTAAATCTCCATTTCAGGAATTTCGCCCTCGATAAGGAGCTTTCCTGCCGTAGCATTGCGGATATCTTCGATACTTACTCCCGGCGCACGTTCCAACAGTCTGAATCCACCTTCTCCTGCAACTTCAAGTACTGCAAGTTCGGTAACGATTTTTTTAACACAGTTTACCCCGGTAAGCGGTAATGAGCATTCAGGCAGTAACTTACTCTCCCCTGCTTTATTAACATGCTGCATTGCAACAATGATATTCTTGGCAGATGCCACCAGATCCATTGCCCCTCCCATTCCCTTAACCATTTTACCCGGAATTTTCCAATTGGCTATATCACCATTCTCAGAAACTTCCATAGCACCTAGTATGGTGAGATCTACTTTCTGAGATCTGATCATACCAAAACTCATGGCCGAATCGAAAATTGCAGAACCAGGCAAGGTGGTTATAGTCTGTTTCCCTGCATTAATCAAATCAGGATCCTCTTCGCCATCAAAAGGAAAAGGACCCATGCCTAATAATCCATTTTCAGACTGCAGCACAACATTTATCCCTTCAGGGATATAGTTAGCCACAAGAGTAGGAATCCCGATACCAAGATTCACATAATAACCATCTTTAATTTCCTTAGCGATACGTTTTGCTATTCCGGTTTTATCTAACATATTGATTTGATGATTTGAAGATTTGGTGATTTGAAAATAGTAAGCAGCGCATTAAATGAAGATTTGATGATTTGAAGATTTGGTGATTTGAAAATACTCGCGATTGCATTAGCTAGATTTTGAAGATGAAATGATCTTGGAAATAATTTTGATTATAGATTGAATTTGGGTTGTGGGCAAATCTATTGTGGGTAAATCTTCTGAATGCTGTATTAAACTAAGGTAATATTCCACTTCATCTGCTTCTTTGGCTGCAATTTTCATTTTATGTATAAAGTCAGCTTTACTCTCTGCATTTTGAGCCTCTCTTACATTCGCGCCAATTGAAATACCTGCCCGTAAGAGTTGATTTGAAAGGGCGTAATCATGACTTTGTTGTAAGATTTTTGAACACTTTATGATTTCAATAGCAAAATCAAATGTCAGATTCACAATTAGATTGTCTTTATCACTCCTCATACATCCTCAAATTTTCAAATTGCCAAATCATCAAATCGATCTCACCGTCCTCTGCTCAATCCGCTTCTCATAATCCTTGCCCTGAAATATCCGGTGCACATATATACCGGGGGTATGAATCTGATCGGGATCGAGTTCACCGATCTCAACAAGTTGTTCTACCTCGGCAATTGTGATTTTTCCTGCCATAGCCATCACCGGGTTAAAGTTTCTAGCCGTTGAACGAAAAATCAAATTACCAGCTGTATCGCCTTTCCAGGCCTTAACTATTGCAAAATCAGCATCAAAAGCCATTTCCATCAGATAGTCCTTGCCATTAAAATTACGTACTTCCTTACCTGCAGCAACCTCAGTACCAACCCCGGCAGGAGTGAAAATTGCCGGCATTCCGTAACCAGCTGCCATACATCGTGTCGCAAGAGTACCCTGAGGTATGAGTTCCACTTCCAGTTCGCCGCTGAGAAGCTGTCTTTCAAATTCAGCATTCTCACCTACATAGGAAGAGACCATTTTCTTAACCTGTCTTTTTTTCAGCATTAACCCGATTCCGAAATCATCAACTCCGGCATTATTAGAAATACAGGTAAGTTGGTTGATCCCTTTTTCTACCAATGCATTAATACAATTTTCAGGTATGCCACACAGGCCAAATCCTCCAAGCATCAACGTCATCCCACTCTCAATGTCTCTTATTGCCTCATCAGCATTTGCCACTACTTTATTGATCATATTTTATTTTTGGAAGGCTGAAATTAATAAATCAGCATGGAAATACCGCAGATCTATTTCTTTTTAAGAACAATAATTTTATCATTTGAACCATTACTTGTAGCTACAAATACCCTGCCATCCGGAGCTACGCAAACATCCCTTAAACGACCATAGTTGGCTCTGAATATCTCTTTTGTCTCTTCTATTTTATCAGTACTGGAATTTAGTTTTAGCTGGTAAAGAGTCTGATCCTTTAATGTAGCCAGAATCAAAGAATTCTTCCATTGAGGAATTCCATCATGATTATAGTAATCCATTCCGGATACAGCGAGGGTTGGGGTCCAGCTCTTAAGAGGGACTGCCACATTATTAGTGGTGCAAAATGATTGTTCTCCACTTTCATTGCAAAAACCATTGACTGCAGGCCATCCGAAATTTCTGTTCTTCAGAATCAGGTTTATTTCATCATCCATATTAGGACCATGCTCTGAACTAAATAGACTTTCTTTTACAAAAACAAGTCCTTGTGGATTACGATGACCTAATGTCCATACGGGATTCGAATTTATAGGATTATCTGAAGGAATAGAGCCGTCCAGATTTAAACGAAGAATCTTTCCACTCAAAGAATTAATATTCTGAGCCGATGCCTGGTTCGAGGCATCCCCTGTGCTGATGAATAATTTGAGATCCGAGCTGATCAGCAAACGGCAGCCATTATGAATGCTTGATGCTGGTATATTATCCAGAATGATCAAAGGACTTACCAGACTTCTGCCATTATAAGTGTACCTGACTATTTTCTCGGTATATGTACCGGCCTTATCATAATTATAGGCAACAAATACATGAGGATTCAACGTAAAGGAAGGATGCAGAACCATTCCCAACAATCCCCCTTCTCCAATTGATTTAACATCGGGGATTGTGAAAACCATATTTATAGTTCCATTATCGGGGTTAACACGACTAATCTTACCACCCCTCTCAGTCATCCAAATTAAATTATCAGGACCCCATAATAATTCCCAGGGATAAGTTAAATTCTGCGTAAGAATCTGAATATCAATGCTTGCATCCTGAATGGTCTCAGGTATGATAACTGGATTTTTAGATGATTTTTTGCAGCCTGTCCCTGCAATAATTAATGCGGAAATAAAAAAGATCACTGCTACTTTCATGCTCCTTATTTGATATATAACGCATTAATTCTAATAAATTATCTATTTCAGATAAACATAAGTTATGCCATCCCCACCCCTGTCAGCATGTTCGTCCTCAATCCGGCTAACCTGAGAATATTTACGTAAATACTCACGAATAAGTTTGCGTAAAATTCCATCACCCTTGCCATGAATGATCTTCAAGGAGGATAAACCCAGCATTACAGCTCTGTCCAGATATTTTTCAATCTCATAGATCGCCTCTTCCCCCCTTCTTCCGCGCAGGTCTAGTTCTGTACTAAAGGTTGAGAAGCTCTCAGTAAGATCAGTCCCGTGTGATTTCCTGATCTCTTTTGGTACAGAGCGGTTTGAGACTTTCTCCACTCGGTTTAACTTTACGACTGAGCGCAGATCGCCCATAGCCAGAATAACATTGTCACGCGCAATTTCCATTACCTGACCAACGGTTTCAGAATCGATAAGCTTCACCCAGTCGCCTGACTTGATTTCAACAGCTTCCTTGATCTTTGTGATTTTCTTTTCCTGAACATCATGCTTCTTCAATTCCTGCTGCAGATTTTGCCTCAGATTTTGCGTTTTCACCTTTTCTGCCTTGCTTTCCCTGATTTCTGAAATCGTGTTTTCGATCAGCTTGTTTGCATTTTTAATAATATTCTGTGCCTCAAGTTTGGCATCTTTGAGAATTAACTTCTTATTCTCTTCCAGATATGCCTTTAATTGCTCGTTTTCAGCAAGTAGAGCCTTCACTCTTTCCTCTTTCTTATCTACCGATCTTTTCGCTTCAATAAGTTCTTTCTTATCCCTTTCGAGGTCTACAAGCAGCGTATCAACTTTTTTCTGGTATGTACCCACTTTTCGCTTCGCCGATTCAATTACATCGGCTCCAAGGCCAATTTTCTGAGCAATTTCAAAGGCATATGAACTTCCAGGCTTCCCCAAAGAAAGTATATAAAGTGGAAGCATCTTCGCATTATCAAATAACATGGATGCATTTTCAAGTCCCGGAGTAGAATTAGCAAAGGTTTTCAGGTTTGAATAATGGGTGGTGACCACCCCCCTGACATTCTTCCTGTTTAATGATTCCAAAACTGATTCGGCAATCGGTCCTCCAAACTGTGGGTCTGTACCGGTACCAAATTCATCAATTAGAATCAGGGTTTTCGAATTAGCCCATTCCATGAAATATTTCATTTTAGAAAGATGGGCACTATAGGTACTCAAATCACTCTCAATAGATTGATCATCACCAATATCCGCAAAGATCTGTTTAAAAATACCCAATTTTGAGTGCTCATCAACAGGTATTAGCAGTCCGGCCTGTACCATGATCTGAAGAAGGCCAACTGTCTTCATACACACCGATTTACCTCCGGCATTTGGCCCTGATACTACGATAACCCGATCCTGTTCATCAATTTTAATATTCAGAGGTACAACCGACTGGTTTTCCTTTTTCAAACTGATCATTAATAAAGGGTGCCTAGCATTAATCAGATTAATTTCTGATTCCCTGACCAATACAGGCATTTCGGCTTCAATACTTATCGCAAAGAGGGCTTTGGCGCGAACAAAATCAAGTTTTGTCAGTAGTCCATGGTAAGATAATAACAAAGGAACATATGGCCTTAATTCGTTAGTCAGAGCAACGAGCAATTTAACAATCTCTCTTTTTCTCTCAAATTCAAGATCCCTAAGCAGATTGTTTAACTGAAATACCTCTTCGGGCTCCATGTATACGGTCTGGCCTGAAGCAGACTCGTCGTGAATAAAACCCTTTAATTTTCGTTTATTTTCGGCGAGAACCGGAATACATAATCTACCATCCCGGATGGTCAGATTCCCGTCGGCTGTCCAGCCATTATTTTGGGCATTCTTATAGATATGATCTATTTTCTTTCGGGCTTCCTGTTCAGCTTTTGAAATACCTGATGTAATCTCCATTAATGCCGGTGATGCATTAGGTTTTATCTTTCCTTTTGGATCTATAATTTTTTCAATCTTCTGAATGATGAACTTTTCAATCGGGAGATGTTCGAAAAGTGCTTCGAGATTAGGGTAAAGCCCCTCACGGTCAGCAAAATACTGGATTATGGAAAATACTGTTGCAAGAGAAGCCGAAACCTTAAAAAATTCATCTTCAGAGAGGTAGGTTCCTTCGATCCTGGCCTTCTCAACCATACTTTTAATATCAAAGAAATTTTGAATAGTTAAGGGAGAATCATTTTGGAGAATGTTCTTAAATTCATTGGTCTGGCGCAAAAACTTATTGATATGATCGTAATTGTGCATTACCTGGATCTTATCAACCATTTCCCGTCCCATTGGACTTAGGCAATACAACTTAATAAGTTCCTTTATATCCAGAAAACCCAGCTTTTCACCGGCATTGTTGGGGTATATCATTTCTGTTTTTGTATCCTGTTCGGTTTTTCAATTGCAGCTTTATTGAGTTTATGTTCCTTTTCATCCAATATAGCCTGAACACTATTATACATTGTATCCAGCAGAGCTGGCTTCATACTGTAGTACTTCAAACTTTTTTCGTACAATGCCGGAGTGGTTTTATGGGTTTTATAAACTGTAGCATAAAGATTCTTGCTATTCTTTCTGATTGTATCATTGTAAATGATAGTTGACATGTAACCATCCATTGTATGGAGATCTGCCATAATAAGAATCATCTTCTTTTGATCTATAATGTCCTCAGGTATTTTTTCCTGCTTGCAGGCAAATAAAAGCGGAATAATAAAAAATAGAAGTTTAATGGCTTTCATTTTAATTCAGGTTGCAGACTAACAAATAAGATTTGAATGATAATTCTGTTGCATTTTAGTATTGTATCCCGTAGGTTTAGCAATTAAAAAATTCATTCAAAAATACAGATTAATGAGCATTGCAGATAATATATCGGCTATAAAGAAAGAGATCGGGAATACCGGAGTGAAATTGATAGCAGTGTCTAAAACAAAACCTTTAGAAAGTATTACTGAAGCATATAATGCCGGGCAAAGGATATTTGGAGAAAACATGGTACAGGAGCTTATTGAGAAACAGGAAAAGCTTCCTAAAGACATAGAATGGCATTTAATAGGGCATCTGCAGACTAATAAAGTTAAATATATCGCTCCATTTATCAGTCTGATTCATTCTGTTGATAGCATGAAACTATTGATGGAAATCAATAAGCAGGCTTTGAAGAACAATCGCGTTATTGATTGCCTGCTGCAGCTGGAAATTGCTGATGAAGATACAAAGTATGGTATGGATCTCGCAGAAGCAGTCGAATTGCTGCGTTCTGAGGAGTTTAAACAATTAAAGAACATCCGGATTTGCGGAGTCATGGGAATTGCAACCCTTACTGACAACCCAAGAATGACTAAAGAAGAATTCTATGAGCTAAGCACCTTCTTTAAAGGCCTGAAGGATACATTTTTTAGAAAGGATCCGGCATTTACTGAGATTTCTATGGGTATGTCTGGAGATTATAAACTTGCCATTGAACAGGGGAGCACAATGATCCGGCTGGGGAGTACAATTTTTGGCAACAGATCAAAGAAGACAGTTTAACATATGTCAATAATTATTCGAACAGCAGTTAAGGCAGACTGCAGCCGATTACTCGAGCTAATAAAAGAACTTGCCGTTTACGAAAAGGCTCCGGATGAGGTGACGGTAAGTCTGGAGGAATTTGAGAATGCCGGTTTTGGAGATAATCCGGTGTGGAAGGCTTTTGTTGCCGAAGAAAATGGGATTATTCAGGGTTTTGGCTTGTATTACATCCGCTACTCCACCTGGAAAGGATGCCGAATGTATCTTGAAGATTTGTTGGTGACTGAAAAAATGCGTGGAAAAGGCCTGGGAAAATTGATATTCGACCGCCTGATTGAGGAAGCCAAAGAAAAGAATTTTAAAGGAATGACCTGGCAGGTTCTCGACTGGAATGATCCGGCGATCAATTTTTACGAAAAGTATAATGCAGAGTTTGATTCCGGATGGATTAATGTATCTCTTTCAAAGGATCAGATTGATAAGCTTTAGATTCTGTTAACCAATATAAAACAAAATAGTGAAGGTATTTAAATTTGGAGGCTTTGCTGTTTCTTCTGCTGCAAACATTAAAAATCTGGTTAATATAATTAACATGAACAGTACAGATCAGCTTCTGATCATTGTATCTGCCATGGGTAAAACTACTGATGCACTTGAAAGGCTTTGCGCCGCATATATCAAAAGCAGAGAAGAGGCGATCCTGCTTCTTCAAGAAATTAAGGAATTCCATGAACAAATTATAGCTGAGCTCTTCGGACTTAAAGAACATCCGGTTTATGACGATATTGCTAATACCTTCATTGAGATTGAATGGATGCTTGAGGATGAACCACATCCTGATTATGATTTCAATTACGATCAGATTGTTTCCATTGGAGAACTAGTATCCAGCAAAATAATAGCAGCTTATTTAACAGAATGTAACATCGGCACTAAATGGATTGATGCCAGGAGCTATATACATACAGACAATTCATACCGTGAAGGAATAATAAACTGGGATAAAACCTCAGCTTCAATCCTGCCTCTAAAAGAACAGCTCAAGAACCAAATTATTATAAGCCAGGGCTTTATTGGAGGAACAAGTGAAAACTTTACTACCACACTAGGAAGAGAAGGTTCTGATTATTCAGCTGCTGTTTTTGCATCATGTATTCAGGCCGAATCATTAACAGTCTGGAAAGATGTACCCGGAATTATGAATGCAGATCCCGCATTATTTAGTTCAGCACAAAAATATGAAGAACTGCCCTACTCAGAAGCATTGGAACTGGCATATTATGGAGCTAATATTATTCACCCTAAAACAATAAAACCTTTACAAAACGCCGGTATACCTTTATTTGTTAAGCCATTTTTAAAGCCTGAAGAAATTGGAACAAGAATTGACCAATCTGCTAAGTTAAATACTGATATCCAGGCAATTATTTTAAAAAGGAACCAGATTTTATTAACTATTTCTACCAGGGATTTCTCATATATGGATGAGATGTATTTAAGTGCATTATTGAAATCCTTTAGTGAAGCTCATATCAAACTGAATATGATGCAATTATCTGCACTCAGCGTTTCAGTTTGCCTTGATCAGGATGCTGGAAAATTGAAAAGAGTGACTGATTTGTTTCAGGATAAATTACTGTTTTCATCGACAGAAGATCTTGAATTACTGACCATAATTTATTTCAAAGAAGAAGAAATCAAGAAACTTATTAAGGGGAAAACGATACTGATGGAGCAATTCAGCAAAAAAATAGCACAACTAGTTATGAAATAGCTGTGAATAAGGATCTTTTAAATATCGAAGTTCAGAACTTTATTAAGGATAATTTAAATTCAGATATTCCTTCTCTAAGTCTTAAAAAAAGTCCATTTCCAGGGATTAGTTCCAAAGAATTGGCTGAGCAGGTCGATAGTAAAAAACGATGTGAACACAAACATCCATTGTGGTTTCAAACACCAGGCATCTATTACCCACCCAAATTAGCTATTGAACAAGCTTCATCAGAACTTGCTGCCAATTACAAATCCAATTTAATAATAGGAGAAGATATAATAGACCTCACAGGTGGTTTTGGCGTGGATACCTGCTTATTTGCTAAGAAAGCAAAGAATGTGACTCATTGCGAATTAAATGCTGAGCTTTCTGAAATCTCAGAGCACAATTCAGAAGTTCTTGGAGCTAAAATCCAATATCATCAAGTTAATGGGATAGATTATCTTCATTCCACCACTAATAAATACCATACTATTTACATTGATCCATCCAGAAGAGTAAACTCAAAAAAAGTTTTCCTGCTCAAAGATTGTGAACCTGATATTATTATTAATCTGGAGCTTTTACGAAGCCGCTCGGAATTGCTGATGATTAAGACAGCGCCACTGCTGGATATCCATTCTACAATAAATGAATTAAAGGAAGTTAGCAGTATACATATTGTAAGTATAAAAAATGAATGCAAAGAGCTTCTCTATCTTATTGATAATAAGAACTGTGGAAATGATCCGATAATTATCTGTGCTCTGATTGGTGCTGATGAAACCACGACTTATTCATTCAAAACAAGTGAAGAAAGGAATTTTGAAATCACAGAATATTCAGACCCTTTGGATTTTATATATCTGCCGGATGTTGCCCTGCTTAAAGCTGGATGTTTTAAACTCATTACGCGTGACTTCGGTGTACATAAAATCCATCAGCACACCCATTTATATACTTCCGACAGACTTAATAGTTCATTTCCAGGGC